>NZ_JTIZ01000053.1:0-109550 GCF_000801125.1 Rhodococcus sp. Chr-9 | reverse complement strand
GATTGCCAGGTGTCTCACGAACATCCTGACAACCAGCGAATTGCTGTAGCGGATGGCGAAAACGTGAGCGGATAGCGAGGGCTCAGCGAGTCGGGGAGTCACCTCATTCCTGGACCACCTCGGTCCCGGCGCCGGGCGCCCACGTGATGTAACCGAACTGGAAGTTGCTTCGCGCACCGTCGGGGGTCTGTTCCTCGTCGGTGATCGGGAAGCCCAGGTCGCCACCGGCACCACCCGCGGCCTCCCAGGCCGTGCGGATCTCACCCCACACGATGTGGGAATCGGTGTCGGGGCTCCACGCGATGATGCCGCCCTCGAACTCCGCGACGTAACCGTCGCCGACTTCCTCCTGCTGGCCGGTCGCGGCGCCGAGCGGGCTGGACGCACCGCCGACCTCGGCGTACTTCTGCAGGATCGGCCCGCTGAGTTCGACCTGCTCGCCGTCCGGTCCCGGCACCGCACTGGACCGATCCGCCGCGGGCTCGTCGGCCTCGGGCGAATCGTCGCCCTGCGTGATCGATTCGACGGCGCTCTCCGCCCCGGATGCCACGCTCTCCGCGGCGGACTGGACCGCGCTGGTCGCGCTGCCCACCGTGTCCTCCGCGGATTGGTCGTCGCTGCAACCGGCGACCACCAGTCCGATCGCCGCTGCGGCCGCCACCAACGCTGCTCTGCGTCGGGGAATTCGATTCATCGGTTCGCTCCTGTCACTGAGAGGACGGGTACCTGATTTCAGGGTGCCCGACTCCTCGGCGACACAACCCGGTTTCCGGTGATTCCGTGCCGTGCACCAATCCGCCCCACCCCAGGTCTCCTGCCGTTACCATGCGACGCAGCCGACGCCGAGGAGAACGATGAGCACACAGACCGTCACCGCGCACGACGCCGTCGCCACGGTGACCGATTTCCTGGAGGCAACGGCCGCCGAGGACATCGACCGCGCCGCCTCTCTGATCACCGACGACATCGCGTGGCACAACACCTGGCTCCCCACCGTCCGCGGCGGCGCCCGGGTCCGGAAGATCCTTGCCGGTCTCGCGCGACCTTCGGTGGGCTTCGGCGTCGTCGTCCACCACATCGCAGCCGAGGGCGACATCGTGCTCACCGAACGCACCGACATCCTGCGCTTCGGGCCGGTGCGCATCGAGTTCTGGGTGTGCGGCACCTTCGAACTGCGCGACGGGCGGATCGCCTTGTGGGACGACCACTTCGACGTCCTCACCTTCCTCCGCGGAACCGTCGTGGGCGTCCTGCGCGCCGTCCTGCGTCGCTCCTGACGCTCCTCGCCCTCACCGCTTCCCGAGGCTGCCCGCATAGAATCCGTTCGTCGCCGAACCGTTCGGCGACGGATCAGCAGGGAGCGATGACATGTCCGACGCCGAGCACACTCCGGGATTCACGACGGGTCTGGAGATCCGGCGCGAAGTGATGGGTGACGACTTCGTCGAGCGGGCGTTCGAGCGTTCCCGTGGCACCGACTCCGAGGCGATGCAGGAGTTCGTGACCGAGCACGCCTGGGGCGCCGTGTGGTCGCGCCCCGGCCTGGACCGCCGCAGCCGCAGCCTGCTCAACCTGGGCATGCTCATCGCGTTGCGTGCCGAGAACGAACTGCGCGGACACGTCCGCGGTGCCCTGCGCAACGGACTCGACCGCACGGAGATCGTCGAATCCGTCATCCACTGCTCGGCGTACTGCGGCGCTCCCGCCGGACTCGCTGCGATGCGCGTCGTCCAGGAAGTGCTCGAGACCGAACTCGGCCCTCTCCCCGAGGACNTCCGGCATTGCCGGACGCGCCGTGTCGGCCGTGCCCGGGCGTCAGGCGCCCGGAGCGAACTCCTCGAGCATCTCCGTCACCAGCGCCGCGATCGGCGACCGCTCACTGCGGGTGAGCGTGACGTGCGCGAACAGCGGATGTCCCTTGAGCTTCTCGATGACCGCCGCGACACCGTCGTGCCGGCCGACACGCAGGTTGTCGCGCTGGGCGACGTCGTGGGTGAGCACGACGCGCGATCCCGCACCGAGCCGCGACAGGACGGTGAGCAGTACGTTGCGTTCGAGCGACTGTGCCTCGTCGACGACGACGAACGAATCGTGCAGCGACCGGCCGCGAATGTGCGTGAGCGGCAGCACTTCCAGCATTCCGCGGCTGAGCACCTCCTCGAGCACCGCCGGGCTGGCGAGTCCTTCGAGGGTGTCGAAGACCGCCTGCCCCCACGGATTCATCTTCTCGGCCTCGGTACCCGGCAGGTAGCCGAGTTCCTGCCCACCCACCGCGTAGAGCGGCCGGAAGACCACCACCTTGCGGTGGGTTCGTCTTTCCAGGACGGCCTCGAGTCCCGCCGTCAGTGCCAGCGCGGACTTTCCGGTTCCGGCCTTGCCGCCGAGGGAGACGATGCCGACGGATTCGTCGAGCAGCAGGTCGAGGGCGACGCGCTGTTCGGCGGAGCGCCCGTGCAGTCCGAACGCCTCCCGGTCGCCGCGGACGAGCTGCACCCGCTTGTCGGCGGTGACCCGGCCGAGCGCGCTGGAGGAGCCACCGAGAAGCCTGATCCCCGTGTGGCACGGCAGATCCCGCGCATCGTCGATGTCGACGATGCCCTCGGTGAACATCTCGTCGATAAGGGTCCGGTCGACCTCGAGTTCGGTCATGCCCGTCCATCCCGAGATCACCACGTCCTGGGCGTGGTACTCGTCGGCGTCGAGGCCGACGGCACCGGCCTTGACGCGCAACGGGATGTCCTTGCTGACGAGCACCACGTCGCGTCCCTCGGTGGCCAGGTTCAGGGCGCACGCGAGGATGCGGGAGTCGTTGGTGTCGGTGCGGAATCCCGCGGGCAGGACCATGGGGTCGGTGTGATTGAGCTCCACGTGGAGGGTGCCACCCTCGTCCCCGATAGGGATGGGCTGGTCGAGGCGTCCGTGCCGCTGCCGCAGGTCGTCGAGCAGGCGCAGCGATTCGCGAGCGAACCAGCCGAGTTCGTGGTGGTGCCGTTTCCCTTCGAGTTCGCCGATCACGACCAGCGGAAGGACGACTTCGTGCTCGGCGAACCTGGTGACCGCCCAAGGGTCGGAGAGCAACACTGAAGTGTCCAGCACGTAGGTGCGTACAGCGGATTCTTTCGCAGCGGCGGTACCGGAGGCGTGGCCGGAGCGGGTGGGGACGGAGCGTGTTGCGTTCACGTGGGGCTCCTCGGCCCGGACGGCACCGCCCGGACGTATTCGGTGGGCCGGTGGGTCCCCGGTGTCGTCACGACCACGGAGGCCCGGTGCCGGCCCCCTCGCTCGGACTGTGTCAGCCACACGATCAGGGACCTCCCGTGTAGACGGCACCTGCGCCGCCTACACCCCCGACGCTAACCCCGATACGGACGATTCGCTCGATGGCGGAGGAAGCGTGTCGGTGAAGATCGCGTTAACGACACCTCATAAGTACCCCTGAACCCCAGCAAACACGGTCGGCTCCGCTGCGTCAGGAACGCGAACCCGTGGATCGCGCGGCGTACGGTCACTCGACCGTCACCGGATGCGCGCTCGGTTCCACCGTCGCGCCGCGCAGTCGTCGCAGCACCAGGGTCACGAGCAGCGCGAGGACGGCCATCGCGGCGCTGTACCAGACGACCGCGTCCGGGGCGTCGAAGATGCCGCCGAACAGACCCGCGACGAGCGCACCGACCGACATGCCCGCGACCTCCTGGGCGGACCACAGACCGTTCACCCGGCCCAGCAGCGTGTGCGGCGTGTGCGTCTGGATCAGCGAGTAGCGCAGCACCTCCTGCACGGCCCCGAACACACCGACGATCACGAGCAGCACGATGGTGAGCGCCAGGACGGACGTGAAGCCGACCAGTGCCTGGACGACGAATCCGAGGACCAGGGCGGTGAGCAGCACGCGGCCGGGCCGCACCGAACGGCCGAGCCATCCACTGGTGACCGTGGCCGCGGCGGCGCCGAGCGCGATCGCCGCGTACATGACGCCGATGGCGACCGCATTGCCCTCGAAACGCGCGTCGGCGAAGGCCGGCACGAGCACGAGCACACCGCCGCCGAGCATCGCGACGACGCCGGCGATCATCACCCCGCCGACGACGCGTTCGCGGCGCAGGAAGCCGGTCACCGTCTCCGCGGGTGCGTCGGCGTCGTGCCCGGCGTCCGCCGTCGGTGGGTTCAGCGCCGGCAGGCCCGAGAGCAGGGTGACGGTCACGGCGGTGCCGATCGCGGCCACCCAGTAGTTCCACGCCACCGAGAACGTCGCGATCACGAGTCCGCCGAGCGCCGGGGACAGGACGGCTCCCGCGCGGGCGCTGAGCACGTTGAGCGCACCGACGGCGACGAGCTGGTCCTTGGGGACGAGCGTGGGCACGACTGCCAGCAGAGCCGCGATGCTGATCGACCCGATCAGGCCGTTGACGACCGTCAGGGCGATGATCGCCGGCACCGAGGGCGACGACAGACCGGCGTTGACGGCCAGTCCGACGAAGGTGAGACCGGAGACGGTGCGGGCGAACAGGATCAGGAACTTGCGGTTGTAGCGGTCGGCGAGCATGCCGCCGAGCAGCATGCCGCCGATCGCAGCGCCCCCTTCGAGCGCGGAGACCAGACCCACCATCGGCGACGATCCGGTCAGGTCGTAGACCTGGATCGGTACGCCGACCATGAGCATCCCGATACCGAAGATCGAGATGGTGCGAGCGATGAAGATCCGGCGGAAGGCCGCGCTCTCGCGCAGCGGCCGCAGATCGAAGAGGGCGCCGTTGCTCATTGCCGGGCCGTCACTCGGACTTCGCGGCGGCGTCGGCGAGCATCGGAGCGATCTCGTCGGTGGCCCACTTCAGCGACAACGCCGACGGGAAGCCCACGGCGTTCGGCATGCCGGTGTTGCGGGCGAGCGAGACGACCGCGCCGCGCTCGACGGCCGGAAGACGGTTCCACGCCTCGAACTTGGTCAGGTATCCGAGATCGCCGGTGGGCGAGACGACCACGAGCAGGTCGGCGTCGAGCTGCGAGATCTCCTCGTAGGACAGCACACCGCGTCCGTCCGCATCGACCTGCAGTGTGTTCGCGTACTCGCTGAGCTCGAGGCCGAGCGAGTTCAGGAACTGCCCGATGCCGCGGTCGTCGGCGGCGAGCACCGACAGCTGGCCACCGGTGTCGCCGATGATCGCGTTGTAGGTCGCGCCCTCGAGTGCGGGGTACTGCTCCTTGGCGGCGTCGAGATCGACCTCGGCCTGCTCGATGACCTCCTCGGCCTTCTCGGGGATGCCGAGGGCCGAGGCGATCTTGCGGGTGGAGTCCTGCCACGGCTCACCGTTGGCGCGGTAGTCGAAGTGGACGACGGGGAACTGTTCGGCGAGCTGGTCGTAGGTGTTCTGTTCGAGTCCCCAGAAGCCGGTGGAGACGATGATGTCGGGCTGCAGCGCGGCGATCTGCTCGGCGATCACCGTGGCACCGCCGTCCATGTTCAGCAGCGGCGGGACGTCGGCGCCGAGTGCTTCGGCCTCCCACGGCCACACGCCGGTGCCGCCGGTCGCCGCGAGGTTCTGGGCATCGACGGGGAGCGCGAGCGGGGTGACGCCCAACGACAGCAGGATGTCGGCGTCCTGCGGCGACAGCGGCAGGGCGCGGGTCGGGGCCGACTCGACGGTCGTGTCGCCGAACTTGCCGGAGACGGTGACCGGGAACTCGCCGTTCGCCGCCGTCGCGCTGCCGGACGAGCTGCCGCTGTCGGTGTCCGAGCCGCACGCCGTGACACCGACCAGCATGGCGGTGGCGGCGAGGGCGACGCCGATCCGGCGCAGTCGCTTGTGGATCCTCATCGATTCTCCTCTGCTGTAGAACTCTTCGTAGGTCCGTCGTCCGGGTGTCCGTTCCCGGCGCCGCGGATCTCGTCCTCGTGGAGGGTCGCGGCGAGTTCGCCGATCGACCCGGCGGTGAAGATCGACTCGGCGTCGATCACGTATCCGGCCGCCCGCAGTCCGCCGAGGATCCGCATCACCGAGATGCTGTCGCATCCGAGTTCGAGCAGATCGTCGTCGACGCCGACCTGCTCGACGCCGGTGACCTCGGAGGCGAGGGCGCACAGCAGCTCTTCGGCCGGTGTGGACGGTGCCCGGTGCGTTCGCGGGGCGAGTTCCGGTCGCGGCAGCGCTGCGCGGTCGATCTTGCCGTTGGCGAGCGTGGGCAGGGCGTCGAGCACGACCGTCGCCGACGGCACCATGTAGTCGGGCAGCACCCGCGCGACCGCGCGTCGCAGCGTCTCGGCGTCGAGGGTGTGCCCGGCGGCCGGGACGACGTAGGCGACGAGACGTGCCGTCGCACCGAGATCGGTGCGGGCGAGCACCACTGCGGTCGCGACGTCCGGTTGCGACGAGAGCACGGTCTCGATCTCGGCCGGTTCGATCCGGTATCCGCGGATCTTGACCTGGTCGTCGCCGCGTCCGCGGTAGCGGATGTGTCCGTCGGGCGTCCACAGGGCCCGGTCACCCGTGCGGTACATGCGGTCTCCGGGGAATTCCGGGTCGATCGTGTCCGCGACGAAACGGTCGGCGGTGCGACCCGGGTCGGCGAGATAGCCGCGGGCCAGTCCACGACCGGCGAGGTAGAGCTCGCCCTCCACACCGATCGGCGCGGGACGCATCCACCGGTCGACGATGTAGGCCCGGGTGCCGGCGACCGGTCGGCCCGCAACGGGCGCCTCGGCGTCCGAAGCCCGTGCGACGAGCGCGTCGACGGTGCTCTCGCTCGGCCCGTAGAGGTTGTAGGCGCTCACGCCGTCCAGCCCGCGCAACCGGTCCCACATCGGTTGGGAGACCGCCTCGCCGCCGAAGCCGAGCGAGGCCGGGCACCGTCCGTCGTCCGCGAGTCCGTGATCGAGCAGCTGCGTGAGGTGCGACGGGGTGACCTCGACGAAGTCCCAGCGGGATTCGTGGGCGACGCGGACCATCTCGGCCGGATCGCGCTGGACCTTCTCGTCGACGACGTGCACCGCGTGCCCGTCGAAGAGCCACAGCTGCGGTTGCCAGGACGCGTCGAAGGCGAACGACCACGCGTGGCCGACCCGGAGCCGGTCGCGTCCGGTCCGTGCCTGCGTCGGCGCGTAGAGGTCGGCGCGGTGGCTGTGGAACAGCGCGGTCAGGCCGCGGTGCAGGGCGAGGACCGCCTTGGGTGTGCCGGTGGAGCCGGAGGTGTACACGACGTAGGCCGGGTGGTCGGCGCGCAGCGGTGCGAGCCGGTCGGCGTCGGTCAGCGGGGCGTCGTCGTAGCCGGCGACCCGCGCCGCGAGCGTCTCGTCGTCGAGCGCGAGCACCGGCGCGTCCACCGCGGGCAGCGACGACGCGAGTTCTCGGGTGGTGAGCACGACGGCCGGCTCCGCGGTGCCGAGGATCGTCGCGAGACGCTCGGTGGGAGTGCGCGGTTCGAGCGCGACGTAGGCACCGCCGGAGACGAGCACCGCGAGCATCGCCGCGATCGTGTCGGCCGTGCGGGGCAGCACGAGCGCCACGCGGGTCTCGGGAGCGACACCGTGGTCGACGAGCAGTCGCGCCCACCGGCGGACCAGGGACGCGAGGTCGGCGAAACTCCATTCGAGATCGACTGCCACGAGCGCGGTCTCGTGCGGGTGACGGGCGACCGCGTCGTCGAACAGGTCAGCGACGGTGACGGCTTCGGCGACCGGTGCCGGTGTGGCCCGCCACTGTTCGAGCCGGGCGCGTTCGTCGGCCGCCAGGACGTCGATGGCGGACAGGCGCCGGTGCGCCTCTCCCCCGGCCAGCGTGCGCAGCACCCGGTCGAGTCCGGCGACGAGACGTTCGACGGTGCCGCGGTCGTACAGGTCGGAGCTGTACTCGACGACGCCGACGAGGGTGTCGGTGCCCACATACTCGACGAGGTCGAACGACAGGTCGAACTTCGAGGTCTCCATCGGGTGCGGTTCGGGGGTGACACCCGCCGTGAGCCCACCCGCACTGCGCGGATCGGGTTCGACGAGATAGACGATCATCACCTGGAACAGCGGGTGCAGGGCGCGCGAGACGGATCGGTCGGAGCCGAGCACCGCGTCGACGACCTGCTCGAAGGGCAGGTCCTGGTGGTCGAACGCCTGGAGGTCGGTGCGGCGGATCCGGTCGAGCAGTTCGGCGACGGTGGGGTCGCCGGACAGGTCGGTGCGCAGCACGAGGGTGTTGAGGAAGAAACCGACGAGATCCTCGAGTTGCGCGTCGCCGCGTCCGGAGACCGGGGTGCCGAGGGGGATGTCCTCGCCGCCGCCGTAGGCGGCGAGCAGCACCGCGACGGCGGCCTGCACGACCATGAACATCGAGACGTCGTGTGCGCGTGCGAGTTCCCGCAGTGCGCGCACGACCTCCGCGTCGAGCGCGAATGGCACCGCGCCACCGCGATAGGAGGTGCGGGCCGGACGGGTCCGGTCGGTCGGCAGCGGCAGTTCCTCGGGCAGGCCGGCGAGGGCGTCGCGCCAGTAGGCGCGCTGACGCGCGGCGAGCGACTCCGCATCCGCCGGGTCGCCGAGCAGGTCGCGCTGCCACAGTGTGAAGTCGGCGTACTGCACGGCGGGCTGCGTCCACTCCGGTGCCCGCCCCACCTGCCGCAGCGCGTAGGCGGTCGCCAGATCGGTGAGCAGCGCCTTGGTCGACCACTCGTCGACGGCGATGTGGTGAATCACCAGCGCCACCACGGTGCCGTCCCCGGCGTCGAGGACCGACAGCCGCACCGGGAGCTCGGCCGACAGATCGAAGCGGTGATCGATCGCCTCGGCCAGCGCATCGTGGACATCGGCCGCGGCGACCGAGCGGTGGTCGACGACCACGCGGACCTCGTCCGGCGCGAGCACCTGCTGGTAGGCCTGTCCGTCCGCGCTCGGGAAGACCGTGCGCAGCGACTCGTGGCGCAGGACGACGTCGCGCACGGCCGCTTCGAGTGCCGGGACGTCGACGCGCCCGTGCACCCGCCACGTGACAGGCACGTTGTACACGCCGCCGCGGGCCCCGAGCTGGTCGAGAATCCAGAGGCGTTGCTGCGCGTACGACAGCGGCACCATCGCAGGTCGCGGGTCGGCCGCCACCAGCGCGGGTCGCGGAGACGCCTGCCCGGCGGCCGCGCACCGCTGCGCGAGCGACTCCACCGTCGGGGCGTCGAAGACCGTGCGCAGGGCCAGATCCGCGCCGAGCTCCGAACGGATCGCGTTCACGAGCCGGATCGCAGCGAGGGAATGCCCACCGAGCGCGAAGAAGTCGACGTCGATACCGACCTCGTCGAGTCCCAGCGCATCGGCGAACAGTGTCGCGATCGTCGCCTCGAGTTCGGTACGCGGCTGCCGTCCGGATCCGGTGTCGAACTCCGGTGTCGGAAGGGCACCGCGATCGAGTTTGCCGTTGAAGGTCGTCGGGACCGCGTCGATCACGAGAACCCGTGCGGGCAGCAGATAGTCGGGCACACGTCCGACGAGTGCGTCACGGACCGCCACCGGATCCACCGCGACTTCCGCTGCGGGAACGATATATCCGACGAGCACCGAATCGCCTGCGGGACGGGGTTTGATCGCGGCCACAGCACGGGCGACACCGTCGACGGCATCGAGAGCCGCCTCGAGTTCGCCGAGTTCGATGCGCAGACCGCGCAGCTTGATCTGGTCGTCGCCGCGGCCGAGATACTCGAGGTCGCCGTGGGCGTCCCAGCGTGCGAGGTCGCCGGTGCGGTAGAGCCGGTCGCCGGGATCGCCGTAGGGGTCGGCGACGAACCGCTGGGCGGTGAGCGCCGGGCGCCGCAGGTAGCCCTGCGCAACCTGTACTCCCCCGATGTACAGCTCACCGGGGGTGCCGGCCGGCACGGGGCGCAGATACCGGTCGAGCACGTACAGGCACACGTTCGCGCCCGGCCGCCCGATGACGGAACCGCGGGTAGGCGAACCGATCCGGGCACCCGGGTCGGCGTCGAGGGTCACCTCCACCGCGGCTTCGGTCGGGCCGTACAGGTTGTGGACCTTCACCTGCGGGAGCACCGTCGCCGCGCGTGCGACGGTGCGCGGCGACAGTGCTTCACCGCTGCACACGATGCGGCGCAGGCTCCCGGCGTCCGCGGTGGCGGGCACGGCGAGGGTCTCCTCGAGCATCGACGGCACGAAGTGGGCGACGGTGATGTTCCCGTCGCGCAGCAGGGTCGCCGATTCGACGGGATCGCGGTGCGCGTCGGGTCCGCCGACGACGACGCTCGCACCGTCGACGAACGGCGCGAACAACTCCCACACCGACACGTCGAAGGTCGCGGGTGTGCGCAGCAGCACCCGGTCGTCGGGCGAGGCGGGCAGTTCGCGGCGCACCCATTCGAGCCGGTTCGCCACGGCGCGGTGCGACACGGCGACGCCCTTGGGCAGACCCGTCGACCCCGAGGTGTAGATGACGTAGAGCGGGTGGTCGAGGGTGAGCGGCGCGATCCGGTCGGTGTCGGTGACCGACTCCGGGCTGCGGGCGTCGATGCGGGCACGCACCTCGGTGTCGTCGAGGTCGAGTCGCGGATGCTCGCCGGGCAGTTCGATGTCGCTGCGCGTCAGCACGACTCGCGGATGCGCATCGCCGAGCAGGTACTCGATGCGCGTTTCGGGCAGCGTGGTGTCGATCGGCTGGTAGGCCGCACCGGACTTCACGACGGCGTGGATCGCGACGACCTGCCCCACGGAGCGGGGCACCGCGACCGCGACGATCGCACCCGGACCGGCGCCGAGCGCGACGAGTTCGCGGGCGAGGCGGTTCGAGGCGGCGTCGAGGGCGGCATGGGTGAGGGTGTGGTCGGCCGCGACGAGAGCCGGCCGTTCGGCGTGCTCGGCGGCGCTGCGGGCGAGCACCTCGCTCAGCGGGGCGAGAGCGAAGTCGACGCGCTCGCCGGTGCCGACGGCGAGTTGTCCCGCGGCCTCGTCGGCGTCGAGGATCGCGACGTCGCCGATCCGGGCCGCGGGTGCGCTCGCGACCTGATCGAGCAGAGTGAGCAGCGCGGCGAGAAGCGTGTCGGCCATGGTGGCGTCGAACAGGTCGGTCGCGTACTCGACCGATACGGCGACCTCGCCGGTGTCCGGGGCGTCGACGAAGGTGAGGTTGAGGTCGAACTTGGCGCGGACGTTGCTCAGCGGTTCCCAGCGGGTGGGCACACCGAGCAGGTCGGGCAGCTGCGCGGGGCGCTGCAGGTAGCTCATCATCACCTGGAACAGCGGGTTCCGTCCCTCGACGCGCGGCGGTGCGAGTCGCTCGACGAGCTGCTGGAAGGGCACCTCCTGGTGCGCCATCGCCGCGAGATCGGTCTCGCGCACCCGGTCGAGGAGTTCGGCGAAGGTGGGCTCGCCGGACAGATCGGTGCGCAGCACCAGCGTGTTGACGAAGAAACCGACGAGTTCGTCGAGTGCGGTGTCGGAACGGCCCGAGACGGGGGTGCCGACGACGATGTCGTCGCCCGCGCCGAGCCGGGAGAGCAGTGCCGCGACGGCCGCGTGCAGCGCCATGAACATCGTGCCGCCGCGGGCATCCGCGACCGCGCGCAGGCGGGCGGCGATGTCGGCGGGGACCGTCGCGGTGGTGTTGCCCGCCGCTCCGGTCGGCCGCGCGGGGCGGGGCCGGTCGGTGGGCAGGACGATCTCGTCGGGCAATTGCGCGAGAGTGTCGGTCCAGTAGTCGATCTGGGTGTCGATCCGGCCGGCCTCGATCAGTTCGCGCTGCCACAGCGTGTAGTCGGCGTACTGGACGGGCAGCGGAGACCATTCGGGTGTCGCGCCGGCCGACCGGGCTTGGTAGGCGCGGGTGAGGTCGCCGAGCAGCGGCGCATCCGACCATTCGTCGGTCGCGATGTGGTGCAGCACCACTGCGAGGACGTGCCGGTCGGGCGCGACGCGCACCAGCACCACGCGCAGCGGCGGGTCGGTGTGCAGATCGAACGACGCGGTGAGCCGCTCGGTGAGCAGCGCCCGGACGGCATCCTCGGACTCTGTCTCGTGCAGTTCGACGCGCACGGCCTCGGGCGTGTCCAGGATCCGCTGGTAGGGCGTGCCGTCCTCGGAATCGACGACGGTGCGCAGGCTCTCATGACGTTCCACGACGTCGGCGACCGCCGCGACGAGGGCATCGGCGTCCACCGCGCCGTCGAGGCGGGCGACGTGCGCGTAGTGGTAGGCGAGGCTGTCGTCCTGCAACTGCTGGAGCAGCCACAGGCGTTCCTGGGCGGCCGACAGCGGCACCCGGTCGGGGCGCGTCCGCGCGGTGATCGGCGGGAGCGCCGCTGCGGCGCCGGGGATGCGGCGGGCGAGTTCCTCGACGCTGCGAGCCTCGAACAGGTCGCGGATGGTGACGTCCACACCGAGTTCGGAGCGGATGCGGCCGACGATCCGCATGGCGAGCATCGAGTGCCCGCCGAGTTCGAAGAAGTCGTCGTCGGCGCCGACCTCGTCGACCCCGAGGACGTCGGCGAAGACCTCGCACAGGACCTTCTCGGTCTCGGTGCGCGGGGCGCGTCCACCGAGGCCCGTGGCGGCCTGCGGTTCGGGCAGGGCGCGGGTGTCGAGCTTGCCGTTGACGGTCATCGGCACGGAATCGATGAGCTGTACCCCGGCCGGGACCATGTAGTCGGGCAACTGGGCGCGCAGGTGGGCGACGAGCCGCGACGACAGGTCGGGCGGATCGCCGTCTCCGACCGGAACGGCGTAGGCAGCAAGTCGTTTCGTGCCGGGCACGAGCGGGTCGTCGACGGCGATCACCGCCGCGGTACCGACCTCGGGGTGCTCCTCGAGCACAGCCGCGATCTCGTGCAGTTCGACGCGGTAACCGCGGATCTTGACCTGGTCGTCGACGCGGCCGAGATAGTCGAGGTTGCCGTCGGTGCGGCGGCGCATGAGGTCGCCGGTGCGGTACATGCGGCCACCGGCCGACCACGGATCGGCGACGAAGCGGTCGGAGGTGAGCCCGAAACGGTTCAGATAGCCGCGCGCGAGACCCACACCCGCGATGTACAACTCGCCGACGACACCGTCGACGACGGGTCGCAGCCACGGATCGAGGATGTAGGCGCGGGTCGCGCGGATGGGGACGCCGACCGTGGGGGTCGCGCTGTCGTCGGTGCCGCCACCGAGGGTGTTGATGGTGTACTCGGTGGGGCCGTACAGGTTGTACCCGAGGGTGCCATCGGTCTCGCGCAGGCGCGTCCACACCGAATCCGACACGGCCTCACCGCCGAGCAGAACGAGCGGCGGGCGGTGCTGTCCCGGACCCTCGTCGAGCATGCCGTCCGCGATCAGCTGCGTCGCGTAGGTAGGGGTGACGTTGACGACGTCGATGGCGTGGGTGTTGCAGTACTCGACGAGCGCGGTGGCGTCGCGACGCAGGTCCTCGTCGCAGACGTGCACCTCGTGGCCCTCGACGAGCCAGAGCAGTTCCTCCCACGACATGTCGAAAGCGAACGACACGGTGTGCGCGACCCGCATCCGGCGTCCGTCCACCGACGAGACCACCGGATCGAAGATCTCGTCCTGGTGGTTGCGCTGCATGTTGGTCAGGCCCCGATAGGGGGTGACCACGCCCTTCGGCTTGCCGGTGGACCCCGAGGTGTAGATGACGTAGGCGGGGTGCTCGAGCCGGCCCGGGCGACCCGGGGCGAAGGCACCGAGTTCGGCGTCGGTCAACGGCGCGGTACTCGCGGCGAGGGGCCCGTCCAGGCGGATGCTGCGGTCGGCGGGCAGGCCGAGACGGTTCTGCACCGCGGTCGTGGTGAGGAACAGCGCCGGCAGCGCGTCGTCGATGACGGTGCGCAGACGCTCGTCGGGCTGGTCGAGTTCGAGCGGCAGGTAGGCGGCACCGGTGCGCAGGATCGCGAAGAGCGCGACGACGGTGTGGATGCTGCGGGGCAGACCGAGGCACACGATGGTCTCGGGTCCCGCTCCCCCGGCGATGAGGGTGCGGGCGAGCGCTTCGACGCGGCCGGCGAGTTCGCCGTAGGTGCTGCTCCGTTCACCGGAGACGAGGGCGATGCGGTCGGCGTCGGTCGCGGCGCGGGCGATGAGCATCTCGGCGACGGTGACGTCCTCGACCTCGGGGATCTCGGCGCGCAGCCGGGCGTCGGTGACGGTGTGTTCGGCGGCCGTCAGTGCGGGCACGGACGCGACCGGCAGATCGACTCCGCGGGCGACGAAGTCGAGCAGCGCCACGAAGCGGTCGTGCAGGGCCCGGGCACGCGCACCATCGACGACGTCGGGCCGGTAGTCGATCTTGACGTGCATGGTCCGCCCCGGCGACACGACGATCGCGAGGGGATAGTGCGTGTGGTCGAGGCTGTCCTCGGCGAGGATGTCGTGCCGCGCGGACTGCCGGGCCATCTCGTCGGCGTCCTTGAAGTTCTGCAGTACGAACAGGGTGTCGAACAGTTCGGAATGACCGACGGCACGGAGGATGTCGCCGAGTCCGAGATACTCGAACTCCATGCGGTCGGCGTACTCGTCCTGCATGCGGCGCAGCAGGTCCGCGACGGTCTCGGCGCCGGACAGGCGCACCCGCACCGGGACGGTGTTGAGGAACATGCCGACCACGCGGTCGAGTCCGACGATCTCGGTGGGCCGCCCGGCGACGGTGGAGCCGAACACGACGTCGGTGCTGCCGGATTCGGCGGCGAGCAGCAGGCCGACGACGGCGTTCATCAACGCGTTGAGGGTGACGCCCGTGCTGCGGGCCCGATTGCGCAGTGTCGCGGTGAGCGTCTCGTCGATGTACGACTCGATGCGCAGCGGCACGATGGCGGCGCGGTCGCGGGTGGATCCGGCGAGCAGCGTGGGCTTGTCGAAACCGGCGAACTCGTCGCGCCAGGCCTGCTCGGCGGCGGCGCGGTCGCGGGCGGCGAGCCACTGCAGGTAGTCGGTGAAACCCGCTTCGGGCGCCGCGATTTCGTCACCGGCGTAGCGGGCGAGCAGTTCGTCGACGAACAGCGCACCGGACCAGCCGTCCCACAGGATGAATTCGCGGTTGACGACGAGACGGTCGATGCCGTCGAGGTGCAGCAGCAGCATGCGCCACAGCGGCGGGGACGCGAGGTCGAACGGCTGCAGCCGATCCTCCTCGATGAGTTTCTCGGCGCGGGCCTGCTGCTCGGCGGGGTCGAGGTCGGTGAGGTCGACCTCGGTGAACGGCACCTCGAGATCCGCCGCGCCGATGAACTGCACCGGATCGGCCAGACCGTCGTCGGTGAAACCGGCACGCACGGTGGGGTTCTCGGCGAGCAGACGTGCGGCGGCGCGGCGCAGGCGCTCGACGTCGAGGCGGTGGCCGAAGTCGAGCGAGAACTGGGCGGTGTAGATGTCCTTCGACGAGTCGAAGACCGACTGGAAGTACAGGCCGCGCTGCAGCGGCGACAGCGGCCAGATGTCCTCGATCCGCACGGGCGCGATCCGTGCGACGCGGTCGATCTCGGTCTGCGTGAGCGTGACGTGCCCGAGATCGGACGGAGTGAGACAGGTCCGCCCCAAAGCTGCGTCGGCGCGGCCGAGGAGATCGTCGAATGCCGCGCGCCATGCCTCGGCGAGCCGGGCCACGAGATCGGGGTCGAGCGCCTCGTCGGCGGTCAGATGCACCGTGGCGCCGCCGGTTCCCCGTTCGACGTGGATATCGAGCAGGTAGTTGCCGATGCGGTCTCCGCCGCTCCGCACGAGCACCTGCGGCTGTCCGAGCGGCGCGAGGGCCGGTCCGGCCTGGACGTTGGCGTAACGCAGCATCGGCCAGCCGATGCCCCGGTCGGGGGCTGCGCGCAGGCGTTCCTTCGCGGTGCGCAGGGCGTCGAGCGGATCGGTGGCGAGCGCCAGCCGCACCGGCGTCGTCCAGTCGAGCGCGCCGACGGTGCGGGTGAGGTCGGCGTCGGGGGCCAGTGCGATGCGGCCGTCGCGGACGATGTCGACGAGCAGTTCACCGTCGCCGCTCTCGCGGGTGTTCGCGACCGCGGCTGCGGTCACCGCGGTCCACACATCGGTCGAGACGCCCGAGACGAGACCGGCCACTGCGGTGGTCGCCATGGAGAATTCGTCGTCGGTCAGGGTGAGGGTCACAGGCGTCCGTGTGCGGCCGGTGGCCACCGCTGCGGCGAACTCGGCACCGGGTGCGACGGTGGTCATCCAGTCGGGAAGCTCGGCGAGTCGCTGCGGGGAGGCGGCCTGCTCGGTGAAGACGCGGGCGTGGGTCGCGGGCGAGGTGGGCACGGGCGGCAGCACGATCTGCGTGCCGCGCCGGGCGGCGCGCAGGGCACGGTGCAGGTCGGCGGTGACGATCGACCAGGACGTCTCGTCGACGAGCCCGGCGGGGGCGAGGAAGACCAGTTCCCCGGCGCTCTCGTCCGCAGCGGTGAGCCGCACCGCGGTCAGGACCCGGCCGGCGGTGGCGTCGGGGCGCAGGGGCAGGTCGGCGGTCGCGGTTCCCACCGGCAGGGCGGCGTTCGCGACGAGGGTCCGGACGTCGACGGCGGCGGTGTCGTTCACCGACAGCAGCCACAGCACCGGGGCCGGTGCGGTGAGGGTCGTCCGCAGCGCCGGGTGGTGCTCGACCACGGCGGCGACCGCGGCGAGCACGGCGTCGTCGGTGAGATCCTCCGGAGCCGGGACGCGGTATTCGCGCAGGTCGGCGTCCACGGAGAGTCCGGCGTCGCGGCGTCGCGCGGTGGCCGGCAGCAGCGCGAGCGGTCCGGCGGCGGTGTCCTCGTGGTCGGTCTCGGAGCTGTCGCCGAGGGCCGGCGCCGGGGCGACGTCGAAGGTGCCGAGCGGCGCGTCGAGGTCGTCGAGGATCGCGGCGAGGAAGTCGTCGAGATCGGCGGCGCAGCGCTGCGCGAGCGGTGCGTCGTCGGCATGACCGCGCAGTCCGATCTCGATCGGGTGCCCGGCCTTCTCGAGCACGAGGACGAATTCCAGTTCGCCGACCGGCCCGGAGGACAGCATGTGCGCCTGCGATTCCCGCCCGACCGAGTACCGCGAGGCAGCTGCGGGCATGATGTTCACGCCGACGGTCGGGGGCCGCCAGTCCGGGTCGATCTCGGCGAGTTCGCGACCGAGATCCTCACCGCGGTACCGGCCGTGTTTGAGCAGGCCGAGCAGTTTGCCGTCGATCACCTCGGCGACGTCGGCCAGGCGCGCGTCGTCGGGAACGTCGAAGCGCAGGGGCAGGACGCTGGCGACCATCGCGGGCACGGTGCGCAGTTCGCGGGTGCCGCGCGCGGTCGTGGGCAGGCTGATCACCACGTCACTGCGGCGGGTGGCCCGGGCCAGATAGGTGCCGAGGAGGGCGATGAGCACGGTGGCGGGCCGGGTGCCGTGGGCTTTGGCGTACCGCTCGAGCCGGCCGCGTCCGTCGGCGTCGATGTGCGACCAGGCGACGAGTTCTCCGGGGCTCGACAGGCGACCAGAGCCGAGCAGGCGCGTCACCTGCGGGAGGTCGGCGAGTTCGTCGAGCCAGTAGCGGCGGTCGAGTTCGCGTTGTTCGCTCGCGACGTACTCCTCGTCGACGCGCACGTACCGTTCCAGGGTCCACTCCGTGGCGCGGTCGGGACCCTTGCCCTCGACGTACGCCCTGGTCATCGCGGTGGTCGCGAGACCGATGCCGTAGCCGTCGTTCACGATGTGGTGGTACTGCTGGTACAGCCGTACGGTGTCGTCGGAGAGGCGGTGGATGGCGAATCGGAACAGCAGGTCGCGGGCTAGATCTTGCGGTTCGTTCATCGTGGCGCGCATCCAGCGGTCGGACGCCGCGGCCGGGTCGTCCTCGCCGCGGAAGTCGATGACCGGCAGGTCCCACTCGCGGGTCGCGCGCGGGATCTGGACGACATTGCCGTCGGCGTCGACGTCGAAGTTGACGTGCAGGGTCTCGGCGGCGTCGAGGACCGAGTGGATCGCCGTGATCATCCGGTCGATGTCGATGTCGTCACCGATGGTCTCGGTGTACATGCCGGTGTTGTAGAGGTGCCCGGTGGCGTCGAGCTGATGACCGAAATAGATGGTCCGCTGCGCGCGCGTGACGGGATACACCGACTGCATCGAACTTCTCTCTCCCACGGATGCCGCGACGAACCGCAGGCGCATACCGACTAGCTAATGGTTAGGCTAACCATACTAGGCGCCCGAGGGGGTACTGAAACCTGCTCCCACCGGCGCGTTCATCGCCGTCGTCCAGGCCTCGGACAGCCCTCGGATCTCCTCGCAGGAAATTCGTCCGTCCGACCGCATCGTGGCTGTGAATATACGACCGCCCGCTTTCTCCTCGATCCGCACCGACAGCTCGAGGGCGCGCCCGCACGGGGTCCGCCGCTCCGTCGGCACCGTGTCGATCCGGACGAGAACGTCGGGCCGGGCCAGTGCCATGAAGGCCGGTGCGGCCTGGGCGTTGAGGTGCCGCAGCAGCGCGTAACCGGACCCGTCCCCGGGCACCGCGTCCACGGCGGCGGCCACACCGGTCGACACCGCGTCCGGATCGTCGGCGACGGGAACCCGCACGGGCACACCGACGGCGAACGGACCCACGGTCCGGGTGCAGTCCGGCTCGCCGTCGGAGAATTCACGTGCGTCGCGTTCGATCTCGACGAGCAAATGTGCCGGCGCGGCCTCGCGGACGCGTCCGACGGCGACTGCCAACGCGGTCACTGCCGCGACAGCGAGGTCCTGCCCACCGGACGGACCGGCGTTGACCTCGACTGCGGCGATCTCGACCGGATCGCCGACGGGGAGCACCGCGGTGCTCAGCGCGGCGCCCGGGGCGAGGACCTGCACCCAGTGCGCCAGTTCCCCGAGCAGCGCCGGTTCCTGCGCGCGCTCGTTGATGCGGGTCGCGAGTCCCTGCGCGGTGGCTGCGGGAACGGCAACCGGTCCCCCGGTGACCGCCGCAGCCAGGTCGGCGGCGAGCACGCCGACGGAGACACCGTCGGCGACGATCGGGTGGACCGCCACCACGAGTCGACCGGTCTGCCCGGTGGTCAGCCACACGGCCGAGAGCACCGGTCCGGCCTCGGGGTCGAGAGCCTCGGCGGCCTCGGTGCGGGCCTGCTGCTGCGCTGTTGCGAGGTCGGTGGTCTCGACGACCCGTACCGGTACCTCGTCGCCGGCGGGGTGGGTGTCGAGCGACCACAGCACCGAGGCCACGCGGGTGATCCGCATGCGCAGCGCATCGTGAGCGGCGACCACCGTGCGCACGGCACCCGTCGCCTTCTCCTCGTCCGCCGGGGTGTCGACGGCGAACACGAGTGCGGCTCCGGCCGGCTCTGCACCGATCTCTCGCAGTGCGTGCACGGCCGGCGGCACGGGCACCGGGCCCGGTTCCCGGTCGTCCACGGGGCCCGTCGGCTGTTCCTCCGTCTCGGCGAACTGCGCGACGGCGGCGAGACCGGCCGGGGTGCGCCACCGGAAGATCTCGCGCGGGCCGAATTCGATGCCCTTGCGGCGCGCGGCCGTGACGACCTGCATCGAGACGATGCTGTCGCCACCGAGCGCGAAGAAGTCGTCGTCCGGTCCGACGACGTCGAGACACAGTGCCTCCTCGAACAATTCGCACAGTGTGGCCTCGGCGGGGGTCTCCGGGTCGCGGCGCGTCGTCGCGGTCGGTTGCGGATCGGGAAGTGCCCTGCGATCGAGTTTGCCGTTCGGTCCGAGCGGCAGTACCTCGAGCACGGTCACGGTCACCGGGACCATGTGATCGGGCAGGGAGGTCGCGGCGTGCGCGAGTAGATCGGCCGGTTCGACGGTGCGCCCGGACAGGGGCACCACGTAGCCGGCGAGCATGCCGTCGCGCACCACGACGGCGCTCTGCGCGACGTTCGGATGCGCGACCAGCGTCGCCTCGATCTCCCCGAGTTCGATGCGCAGGCCGCGGAGTTTGACCTGCCCGTCGGCGCGGCCGATGTAGTCGAGTTCGAGGCCCGCGCCCCGGTCGCGCCACCGCACGAGGTCGCCGGTGCGGTAGAGCCGCTCCCCCGCGTCGCTGTAGGGGTCGGCGACGAACCGGCCCGCCGTCAGGCCCGCGCGCCGGTGGTAGCCGCGGGCGAGCTGGACACCGCCGAGATACAACTCGCCGACGACGCCCGGCGCCACGGGCCGGAGCCGCTCGTCGAGGACGAGGGTGCGGGTGTTGTCGATCGGCCGTCCGATCGGGACCCACGGAATGTCCTGCGCCGGAATCGGTGCCGCGGTGACGTCGACGGCGGCCTCGGTGGGGCCGTAGAGGTTGTGCAGTTCGGCGTCGACGAGGGTGTGGAAGCGGTCGCGATGGTCGGCGGTCAGCGCCTCACCACTGCAGATCACCCGGGTCAGGCGCAGTGCCCGGTCCTGCTCGGCGGCGAGCACGTCGAGCAACGCCGCGAGCATCGACGGCACGAAGTGCGCCGTGGTGATCGACTGCCGGGCGATCACATCGCGCAGATAATGCGGGTCGCGGTGACCGTCGGCGGTCGCGACGACGAGCGTGGCGCCGGTGATCAGCGGCCAGAAGAACTCCCACACCGACACGTCGAATCCGGACGGGGTCTTCTGCAGCACCCGATCCTCGGCGGTGAGACCGTATTCGTCCTGCATCCACCGCAGCCGGTTGGCCACGGCGCGATGGCCGACGACGACACCCTTCGGGGTTCCGGTGGATCCGGAGGTGTAGAGCACGTACGCCGCGCAGTCGAGGGGCATCACGGTCGGTGCTGCGACCGGATCTGCGGGATCGGTTTCGACGGAACCGGATTCGTCGACCTCGAGCACCGGCACACCGGAGTCGAAGGTCATCGCCACACCGGCGGCCGCCACGACCGCGACGGGCTGCGCGTCGGAGAGCATGTACGCGAGTCGCTCGGCGGGATAGTTCTCGTCGAGCGGCAGATAGGCCGCACCGACGCGGTGGATCGCAAGGAGGGCGATCACGAGAGCGGTGCTGCGCGGAATCGCCACGGCCACGACGGCATCCATTCCTACTCCGGGAACGGCACGCAGATGCCCGGCCAGCGCGGCGACGGCACGGTCGAGTTCGGCGTAGGTCCACCGCCGTCCGGTGGCGTCGTCGACGAGCGCGAGGGCATCCGGTGTCGCAGCGACCTGCTGCGAGAACAGCTCGGGGACCGTGCGATCGGGACCGTCGTCTCGGACCGTGCCGATCTCCGCTGCCACCAATGCCTTCCGGTCGTCGACGGTGAGCACGCTCAACTGCGACAGCGAGGCGTCCGGATTCGCCGCGATCTCCGCCAGCAGAGCCGTGAGCCGCTGCACGAATCCGTCGACGGTGCCGCGGTCGAACAGGTCGGTCGCGTACTCGATGCGACCGCGGATCCCGCCGTCGTCGGTCTCGGCGAGGTCGAAGGTCAGGTCGAACTTCGACGTGCCGGTCTCGACGAAGACCGGTTCGGCGTCGAGTCCGGGCATGCGGATCTCGTCGAGGCGGTCGCGGTACTGCACCATGATCTGGAACAGCGGCTGGCGTGCGAGCGACCGTGCCGGGGCGAGTCGTTCGACGAGCACCTCGAACGGCAGGTCCTGGTGAGCATAGGCGTCGAGGTCCACCTCCCGGACCCGCGTGAGCAGGTCGCGGAGGGTGGGGTCGCCGGACAGATCGGTGCGCAGCACGAGCGTGTTGACGAAGAAGCCGACGATCCGGTCGAGGGCGGCGTCGGGACGACCCGCGACGGGAGTGCCGAGGACGATGTCGTCCCCGGCGCCGTGCGCGCGCAGCAGTACTGCGACGACCGCGTGGGTGAGCATGAACATCGTCGCGCCGGATTCGGCGGCGACGTCGGCGAGTGCTTCCCGGGTGCGCGGGTCGACGGTGAACGGGACCGCGCCGCCGCGGTAACTGCTGAAGGCCCCGCGCGGCCGGTCGTGCGGAACGGCGAGTTCCTCGGGTGCGCCGTCGAGGACGCGTGCCCAGTACTCGGTCTGGACCTCACGCAGAGACTCGTCCCCGGTACCGAGACGTTCGTCCTGCCAGAGAGTGAAGTCCCGGTACTGCACCGGCAGCGGCGCAGGCGCGGGTGCCCCGGTGGTCAGGTGCGCGTACCAGGCGGACAGGTCGGCGACGAGCGGCGTGGCGGACCACTCGTCGGCGGCGATGTGGTGCACGAGCACCAACAGGCGCGCGTCGTCGGGAGCGGTGCGCACGAGCGTCGCGCGGATCGGCAGGTCGTGGGCGAGATCGAACGGACGGCCCGCCTCCTCGGTGAGCAGCACGTCGAGATCCGCCGGGGCGGCGTCGACGATCCGCAGGTCGACGGTGCAGTCCTCGGCGGGCAGCACCCGCTGGTAGCCGATCTGCTCGACGTCGCCCTCGTCCGGCTCGGTGAACACCGTGCGCAGCGTGTCGTGCCCGGCGATCAGGTGCTGCAGGGCACCCCGCAGAGCGTCGACGTCGAGCGCGCCGCGCAGCCGCATCGTGTACGGGATGTTGTAGGTCGCCGACGCTCCCTCGAGGCGGAAGAGGAACCACAGCCGGCGCTGCGCCGCCGACATCGGGACGAGATCGGCGTGGTCGCGGCGCACGAGTTCGGGTCCGACGGCGGTGGCCGGGACCGTCGCCGCGAGTCGCGCGGGGGTGCGCAGATCGAAGATGTCGCGGATCGACGGGTTCCGGCCGGTGCGCATGCGCAGCGCCGCGGACAGACGTGTCGCGAGGAGCGAATTGCCGCCGAGGGCGAAAAAGTCGTCGTCGGGGCCCACCTGGCGGACACCGAGGAGTTCGGCGAGCACCTCGCACACGACGCGTTCGTCGTCGGTCGCCTCGCGCGTGCTGTGGCTCTGTGCGGGATCGGGCAGAGCCGCGCGGTCGACCTTGCCGTTGGGCAGGGTCGGCATGGCGTCGAGCACGTCGAAGACCGCGGGAATCATGTAGTCCGGCACCACGGTCCGCAGATGGTCCTGCAGGTCGATGGCCGCCGGACGCGGCGCGGCCGGATCGGCGACGACGTAACCGACGAGCAGATCGGTCCCGGACGCCGACGGGCGCACGGTGACGAGGGCCGCGGTCACCGCCGGGTGCCGCAGCAATGTGGCTTCGACCTCGCTGGGTTCGATGCGGAAACCGCGCAGGCTCAGCTGGTGGTCGGCGCGCGAGACGAACTCGATTTCTCCGGAGGCGTTGCGCCGCACCAGGTCCCCGGTGCGGAAGAGCCGGGTGCCGCTGCCGGTGGGGTCGGCGACGAACCGCGCCGCGGTCAGATCCGGGCGGCCGAGATAGCCGCGGGCGGACTGCACTCCCCCGACGTAGAGTTCGCCGGTCACCCCGTCCGGGACGGGACGCAGGTGCCGGTCGAGGATGCGCGCGGTCACGCCGTCGACTGGGGCACCGATGCGGACGCGGTCGACGTCGGAGCCCGGCGCCGTCCAGATCGTGACGTCGCCGGCGACCTCCGATGAACCGTACGAGTTGATCACCCGTGCGCCCGGCAGTGCCGCGATCACGCTCGTGCCGAGGGGTTCTCCACTGAGGAACCATGTGTCGACGAGTTCCGCGGCCTCGGGGCGCAGGGCCGCGAGGGTCTCGGCGAGGCTGGGCACCGCGGTGAGCATCCGGACGCGGTGCCGGACGACGAGATCGGCGAGGGTCTCGGCGTCGCGGGAGGCGGCGTCGTCGGCCAGGACCATCGTCGCGCTGGAGAGAAGACCGGCGAACAGCTCGGTCGATCCGTCGATGAAGCTCAGCGAACTCTTGGCCAGGCGCACGTCGTCGCCGGCCGGGCGGACGCGTGCCGCCTGCCAGGCCAACCGGTTCGCCAGCGCCGCAGCGGTTCCGACGACACCCTTGGGCACACCCGTCGAACCGGAGGTGTAGACGACGTACGACCCGTCCGCCGGATGCAGCGGGCGGCTGCGGTCGAGGTCGGTGATCGGTGCGTCCGAGTAGCCTTGCGCCGCTTCGGCCAGTGCGGCGAGGGTCAGCTCCGGTGCCTCTCCGGGCACGGCGCCTTCCGTATCCACAAGCACGAGATCGGGTGCGGCGTCGGTGAGCATGAACTCGATGCGCGCCGGCGGGTACGACAGGTCGACGGGCAGGTAGGCGGCACCGGAGACCACGACGGCGGCCAGCGCCACCACGGCGGCGTCGGACCGTGCCGCCGCGACCGCGACGACACTGCCGGGCCCGACACCCCGTTCGGCGAGCGCGCGAGCCGAACGGTGCACGCGCGCCCCGAATTCCCGATAGCTCGACGTCTCGGTGCCGAACACGAGCGCCGGGTGATCCGGGCGGGCGGCGAAGGCCGCCGCGAGCAGGTCCGGCAGCAGCTGCGTGGTGGCGGGCACCGTCGCGACGGTGTCGGCGGCGCGCTCTTCGTCGGTGCGCACGTCGATCGATGAGAGGTGTCGCGGTTCGGGGTCGGCGAAGGCCGCGAGCACCGACAGCAGACGCTGCCCGAGGGTCCGTACGCTCGTACGGTCGTAGAGGTCCTCGGCGTACTCGAAGCGGATCGACAGGCCGTCGGCCGCGTCGACGAAGTCGACGGTGAGATCGAACTTCGACGTGCCGGTGGACAGATACGACACGGTCGCGGTGGTGTCGCCGATCTGCGGGACGACCGGTTCGGTGCGGTACTGCACCACCGTCTGGAAGAGCGGGTGCCGCGCGAGCGACGGGGTGACACCGACGGCGTCGACCACCTCGTCGAAGGGCACCTCCTGGTGGGCCAGGGCGGTGAGGTCGGCGTGCCGTACGCGCGTCAGAATCTCGGCGGTATCGGGATCGCCGGACAGATCGGTGCGCAGGGCGATGGTGTCGACGAAGAATCCGACGACGTCCTCGAGTCCGCTGTCGGCGCGACCCGCGACGGGCGCGCCGAGCACGATGTCGTCGCCCGCCCCGAGCGCGGTGAACAGGGCGGCCACGGCGGCGTGGGTGAGCATGAACATGCTCGTCCCGGAACGGGAACACATATCCCGCAGGGCCGCAGACAGTTCCGAACCCACCTGCACGTGTACCTCGCCGCCGCGGTGGCTCGGCACCGCGGGTCGCGGACGGTCGTGTGGCAGGGCGAGTTCCTCCGGTGCTCCGGCAAGGGTGGAGCACCAGAACGCGAGGTCGCGGTCGCGGAGCACGGCGGCGGCGGGGTCGTCGGCGAGACCGCGCTGCCACACCGCGAAGTCCGCGTACTGGGGACGCGGCGCGTCGTCGGGCACACGACCCGCAGAGAGATCGGCGTAGGCGGCGGCGAGGTCGGCGAAGACCGTCTCGGCCGACCACTCGTCGCCGGCGATGTGATGCACGACGAGCAGCAGCACCGCGTCATCCGGTGCGCGTCGCACGAGATGCGCACGGAACGGACGGTCCTGTCCCAGATCGAAGGATGCCCGCGCGGCCGCGTCGAGAAGTGCCGCGGCATTCCCGTCGCGCGCCTCCGCGACCTGCAGGACCGTCGACGGCGTGTCGGTGACGACCTGCACGGGCTCACCGTCGACGACGTCGACGACGGTGAGCAGCACCTCGTGCCGGGCGACGACGTGCACCAGCGCACGGTCGAGCAGGCCGGCGTCGAGCCGGCCGCGCAGTTCGAGGGCGAAGGGGATGTTGTAGGTCGGCGACGGTCCCTGGGCACGGTCGAGGAACCACAGGCGCTGCTGGGCCGACGACAGCGGGATCCGCGCCGGTCGCGGTCCTGCGACGAAGCGGGGACGTGCCGGGCTCGCGCCGTCGACCACCACGGCCAATTCGGCCACGGTGGGAGCGTCGAAGACGTCGCGCAGCGACACCTCGATGTCCAGCGCCGAGCGGATCCGGGCGACGAGACGGGTGGCGGACAGCGACGTTCCGCCGAGGGTGAAGAAGTCGGCGTCGACACCGACGGCCGGGAGTCCGAGCAGGTCGGCGAAGACACCGGCGAGGGTGTGTTCGGTGGCGGTCTCGGGATCGCGACCGGTGTCGGGGGCGCCGATCTCCGGGGTGGGCAGTGCCTTGCGGTCGACCTTGAGGTTCGCGGTGAGCGGGAACTCGTCGAGCACGACCGTCAGCGACGGCACCATGTACTCGGGCAGACGTGTGCGGAGGAAGTCGTGCAGTGCTGCGCTGTCGACGTCGGTGCCGGTCACGTAGCCCACGAGGCGGGCCGCACCGGTGGCGTCGGGCCGGGCGACCACGACGGCCTGCGCCACACCGGCGAATTGCGCTGCGGCGGTCTCGATCTCACCGAGTTCGATGCGGTGTCCGCGGACCTTGACCTGGTCGTCGCCGCGTCCGAGATACTGCAGGGTGCCGTCGGCGGTCCAGCGCACGAGATCGCCCGTGCGGTACATCCGGCCGGCGCCGAAGGGATCGGCGACGAAGCGGGCCGCGGTGAGGTCGGGGCGGCCGCGGTAGCCGCGCGCGAGCTGCTGCCCCACGACGTACAGCTCACCGGCCGCGCCGACCGGCACGGGCTGCAACTGCCGGTCGAGCACGCGCACACCGGTTCCCGGATAGGGGCGGCCCACCGACCCGGTCCACGGCAGATCCGGTGCGACCGGAGCGGAGGTGCACCACACCGTCGCCTCGGTGGGGCCGTACATGTTGACGACCGAACGCGCTCGCGCGGCGAGGGTTCCGGCCAGGACGGCGGGCAGGCCCTCGCCGCCCACAAGCACGCCCGTACCGGCGAGATCCAGACCGTCGTGTTCGACGATCGCGCCCCACAGCGACGGGGTGGCCTGGATGCAGTCCACCGACTCGGTGGCGGCGAGCGCGGCCAGGGCCGCCGGATCGCGCGCCTCGTCGTCGCCCGCGAGCACGACGGCCCCGCCGCGGCACAGCGGCACGATCAGTTCGAGCACCGAGATGTCGAACGACAGGGTGGTCAGGGCGAGAAGCCTAGTGTGCGTGCCGATTCCGACGAGATCGGTCGCGGCGTCGACGAAGCGGGCGAGTGCGCCGCGCGAGAGCACGACACCCTTCGGCCGGCCGGTCGAACCCGAGGTGTAGATGACATATGCCGACTGGTCGGGCACAACTCGCTCGGAAGGCGTGGTGCCGACGGGGACGTCGCCGCGCCAGTGCAGGACGCCGTCACGGAAGACCGCCGTGGCGTCCGGGGTCGATGCGCCGAGACGGTCGGCGAAGTCGTCGGTGGTGAGCAGGATCGCCGGTCGCGCGTCGTCGAGCATGTACTCGAGTCGCTCGGCGGGGAAGGCGGGATCGAGCGGCAGGTACGCCGCGCCCGTCCGCAGCACGGCGAGGAGCGCGACCACCATGTCGGCGGTGCGTGGCAGGGCGAGCGCGACCGTCACCTCGCACCGCGCACCAGCCCGTGCGAGTTCGCCTGCGACGGCATCGATGCGCGCGTCGAGTTCGGCGTAGGTGAGACGGTCGGCGCCGGCGACGAGCGCGGGTGCGGCACCGGCGGCGGCCACCTGCGCGTCGAACAGATCCATCGCGTCGGGCGCGACAGACTCGGATACGACGCCCTGCCAACGGGATTCGAGATCGGCGCGGAAATCCGGGTTCAGCAGGTCGGCATGGGCGAGAGGACGTTCGTCCGCGTCCTCCCGGGCGGCGAAGGTGAGCAGTCGCGCGATGGCCGCGGCGTGACCGGCGACCTCCTCGGCGGTGTACCGGTCGGCGTCGGCGTCGAGGGTCAGTTCGAGTGCGCGGGTGCTGTCGACACGACGGGCGACCACCGCGAGGTCGTGGACGGGACCGCGCGCGAGCGAGTGCACGGTGGCGGTCGCGTCGCCGAATCGCACGGTGTCGCCGAACGGCTTGATGTTGACCGTCGGGCCCACCGGACCGGGACTGGTCGCGGGCAGACGCAGGTCGCGGTGGATGTCCTCGCCCCGGTAGCGACTGTGGCGTCCCTGCGCAGCGACGGTGGCGCGCACGTCGGCGGCGAGCGCCGCGAGACTCGCCTCCGGAGCGACCTCGATGCGGAGGGGCACGACATTGACGGCGGTGGTGAGCACCTTCGCGGCGACGCTGCCCATCCGGTTCATGGCCGGGAAGCCGAGCACCACGTCGCGGACCGCGGTGACCCGGCCGAGATAGGCGGCGGTCGCGGCGGTGACGAGGTCGGGCCAGCCCACCCCGGCGCGGCGTGCCGCTACGTCGAGCGCCTCGGCGACGTCCCCGGGGACCTGCACCGATTCGGTGACCACCGCGCGGGCGAGCGAGGACGCGGCCGGCACCGCGGTCTCCGCGAGGCCGAGCGCGTCGGGTGCACCATGCAGCGTCTCGGTCCAGAAGTCGCGGTCGGCGACGATGCGCTCGCCGCTGCGGTACTCCTCGTCCTCGGCGACGACCTGCTCGACGGAGCCGAAGGTCGCGGGCGGGACGTCCTCGCCGCGCACGAGTGCGGTGTACACGGCGACGATGCGGCGTTCGACCAGGCTGTAGCCGTAGACGTCGAGCAAGGCGTGGTGGGCGCGCAGGAACAGCAGGACACGGTCCGGTCCGAGGACGAACACCCGGGCGCCGATGCCGGCTTCGGCCGTCGGATCCATCGGCACGCGCAGGATCGCGCGCATCGTGTCGACGGCCGTCCGCCGCGGATCGGCGTCGGCGGTGAGGTCGGTGACCTCGATCTCCGGCGCCGGATGGGCACCGGGGAACTGGACGGGCACCTCGTCGACGACGGCGATCCGGGCGCGCAGTCCGGCGGATTCGTCGAAGACCGTGTGGACGGCGCGGGCGAGCACGTCCGGATCCATGGCGCCGTCGATCTCGAGGAAGTGCCCGGTGACGAGTGTCGCGTTCGAGGGGTCGATCGTCTGCGCGAACCACATTCCCGCCTGGGCAGCGGTCAACGGCAGAGGCACGATCGATTCCACGGGTACTCCTCGGCATTCCTGGACCCGCCCCCTCGGATCCGCCCCTCCGTCCGGATATAGTTAGGGCCGCCTAACCATACCAGCAGCGACGCGCCCGCCCGAATTGTCCGGCCGGTCCCGTCCGGAAGGAGCTCACCATGCCGGTGACGACGCCCCCGACCCGCGTCTCCCTACCCATCGTCCTGCGGCGCCTGACCGTGCTCCGCGCGGTGGACGTGACACCGCGGATGCGTCGGATCACCCTGGGCGGCGAGCAGCTCGGTGCCTTCCGCAGCGGCGACTACGATGCCCCGGCGTTCACCACCGAGGGTGCCGACGACTACGTCAAGATCTTCCTGCCCGAACCCGGCAGCGAGACCCCTGCCCTGCCCGAACAGCACGACGGGCACCTGCACTGGCCCCGCAAGCCCGCACCCGTGGCCCGCGCCTACACGGTGCGTCGCTTCGATCCCGTGGCCGGGGAGCTCGATCTGGACTTCGTCCTGCACGGACACGGCCCCGCCGGTAACTGGGCCCGCACCGCCGAACCCGGCAGCGTGCTCCACCTCGCGGGACCCAAGGTCGCGATCATCCCGCCGCAGGGCGCCGACTGGTGGCTGCTCGCCGGCGACGAGACCGCACTACCCGCACTGGGGCGCTTCGTCGAGACCTACGGTGGCACGGTGCCGATGCACGTCTTCGCGCTGGTCGACGGTCCGCAGGAGGAACAGTCCGATCTCGCGGGCGTGAGGTGGGTGCACCGTCGTCCCGGAGTCTCCGACGCCACCGTGCTCGCCGAGGCCGTCGAGTCGGGTGCGCCGCGCGGCGGGGAGGGCTGGATGTGGATCGCCGGCGAGGCATCGATCGTGAAGGAACTGCGCGCCGTGTCGAAGCGACTCGGCATCGCCAAGCCGATGCTCGACGCGTCGGGCTACTGGCGCAGCCCCGAGTCCGATCGCCCGCTGGCCCGCCTGCGGCTGCTGCGCGAGCAGGCCGTCGAGACGCTCGAGGCGCGTCGTCGCGGCACCACCTAGACGATTCCTGTGTGCTCTGTTTCGGTGTTCTCGACCGCGCCTGGCGACGTCGAGAGCACCGAAATCGCTTCCCGCGTCAGCGCGGTGAGAGTTGATGCGGTGAGAGTTGATCCGGGGCGCCGGGGGCGGGTTGTGCCGGATCGGCGCCGAGTTCGACGATCGTGTTCACCCCGTCGACGTGCACGATGTGCGGCCGGAAGTCGCGGGCCTGCGCGTCGTCGACGGTGCGGTAGGACAGGATGATCACGAGATCGCCGGGCGAAACGAGCCGTGCCGCAGCACCGTTGATGCCGATGACACCCGACCCGCGCTCCCCCTCGATCGCATACGTCTCGAGCCGTGCCCCGTTGTCGATGTCGACGATGTGCACGAGTTCGCCCTCGCGGATGTCCGCGGCATCGAGCAGGTCGCGGTCGATCGTCACCGATCCGACGTAGTGCAGATCCGCGTGGGTGACGGGCGCGCGATGGATCTTGCCGGACAGAAGAATTCGCTGTATGTGCTGAAGTTCCCGATTCTCGGACCGTGTCGGTCAGCGCAGCGATGCGGTGAGTTCTTCGGTCTCGCGGTCGCGGCGACGCGCTGACGCGGTGATCGACTCGATCAGCGCGTCCGTGGTCTCGACCCGGCCGACCCGCTTGGCGACGTACTGGAGCGCCATGAGGTGCTCGTCGCGGGAGAAGTCGGCGGTGGCGTCGAGGGCCATGAACGGCGCGACGTCGCTCATGAAGGCGTCGGCGGCGCTGAGCATACAGCCCATGTGTGCGTAGACGCCGGTGACGATGAGCTGGTCGCGGCCGTTGTGCGCGAGCAGCTGACGGAAGTCGGTGCGCTGGAACGCCGAGTAGCGCCACTTGGTGACCTGGATGTCGTCCGGGCCGGGGGTCAGTTCGTCGATGACCTCGGTGTCGCGGCCGGTGCTCAGCCCGACGCCCCAGAAGTCGGCAAGGATGCCGCGACGCGACGGATGCTGGTCGCCGGGCTGCATCGTGTAGACGACGGGGATACCGGCGGCCAGGCACGCCTCGCGGAGGCGGACGATGTTGGGCACCACGGTCGCGAGGGGTTCGGCATCGCGCCGGTAGGCGTCGATGAAGTACTTCTGCATGTCGTGGATCAGCAGTGCACAGCGGGACGTATCGATCGTCCAGTCCACCCGAGCAGCGGGAATCTCGTCGCTGGTAGGCAACTCGTACGGATCGATGCTCGGGATGGCCATGCGACTTCCTTCTGCTGTTCGGGGTACGCGTGCGGGCACCGACAGTGTCGGCATGCGTAGGCTACCCTAACCAGCCCTACGGTGGGATGTCTCGACCCCTGATACGCCGACCGGCCCGCACCGGAGATCGGTGCGGGCCGGTCGGCGACAGTAGGAAGCCGTCAGATCAGACGCCAGTCCTCGAGGCCCTCGTACAGCGGCACGGACTGTGCCAGGGCGCTCACGCGGGTCCGCAGCGACTCGGCGTCGGCGCCACCGACGAGCGTCTGCGCGATGATCTCGGCGACCTCGGTGAACTGCTCGTCGCCGAAACCGCGGGTCGCGAGCGCCGGGGTGCCGATGCGCAGGCCCGAGGTGACCATCGGGGGACGCGGATCGAACGGCACGGCGTTGCGGTTGACGGTGATGCCGACCTCGTGGAGGGCGTCCTCACCCTGCTGGCCGTCGAGCTGCGAGTTGCGCAGGTCGACCAGGACCAGGTGCACGTCGGTGCCACCGGTGAGCACCGAGATGCCCTTGTCGGCGACGTCGGACTGCGACAGGCGGTCGGCGATGATCCGGGCACCGGAGAGGGTGCGCCGCTGGCGGTCCTTGAACTCGTCGCTCGCGGCGATCTTCAGCGCGACGGCCTTCGCGGCGATCGCGTGCATGAGCGGTCCGCCCTGCTGGCCGGGGAAGACGGCCGAGTTGATCTTCTTCGCCCATTCCTGCTTGGCGAGGATCAGGCCGGAACGCGGGCCACCGAGGGTCTTGTGCACGGTGGTGGAGACGACGTCGGCGTAGGGCACCGGCGACGGGTGCAGGCCTGCGGCGACCAGACCGGCGAAGTGCGCCATGTCGACCCACAGGTAGGCACCGACCTCGTCGGCGATGGAGCGGAAGGCGGCGAAGTCCTCGTGGCGCGGGTAGGCGGACCAGCCGGCGACGATGACCTTCGGCTTCTCGCGCAGCGCGATGTCGCGGACCTCGTCCATGTCGATGCGGTGGTCGTCCTTGCTGACCCTGTAGGACGCGACGTCGTACAGCTTGCCGGAGAAGTTGAGCTTCATGCCGTGCGTGAGGTGGCCGCCGTGCGCGAGGTCGAGACCGAGCAGCTTCTCGCCGGGGGTCATCAGCGCCATGAGCACCGCCGCGTTCGCCTGCGCACCCGAGTGCGGCTGCACGTTCGCGAAATCGGCGCCGAAGAGCTCCTTGGCGCGGTTACGGGCGAGGTCCTCGACGACGTCGACGTTCTCGCAGCCGCCGTAGTAGCGACGACCGGGGTAACCCTCGGCGTACTTGTTGGTCAGGACGCTGCCCTGGGCCTGGAGGACGGCGCGCGGCACGAAGTTCTCCGACGCGATCATCTCGAGCGTGTCGCGCTGACGCGACAGCTCGCCGGCCATGGCCTCGGCGACCTCGGGATCGAGGTCGTTCAGTGCGGCAGTGTTCACGTCGGCGCCGGGCGCAGCGGTCATCGAGGTTTCTCCAAGCAGAGGACGTCAGGGATACGTCCTCCAGTCTACGAAGGCCGTCCACCGCTCCGGAAGCCGGTCCCCGAGCGACCTGCGGTTCACCGCAGGCTGCTGGGCACCAGGGGTTCGTCGAGCAGGCGCCGGAAACGGTCGGCGCGCTCGGCTCCGGCCGGAACCTGCCCGAGCCAGCTGCCGAGGAGCCGGTAGCCCTCCACATAGGTGCTGATATAGGCGCGCCACAACGGCGACGACAGGAACCGCAGCGACTGCCGGGCACGGTCGGGGCTCGACAGCGACCAGCGCTGCAGGAATTCCACGACCTCGTCGTGGCTGCGCCCGCGATCGTGGAGCAGCAGCGCGGCGTCCTGCCGCACCGAGAGCAACTGCTCGGACGCCTCGGACAGTTGCTCGGCCAGTTCGCCGTCGAACCGGAGCCCGAGATCGGCGTAGATGTCCTGCGCCCACTCCCCCCAGCCCGGGCCGACGATCGCTTCGAGCGCAAGATCGGCGAGCCCTTCCGCCATGAGGCACTGCGGGGTGTTGACGAGGAACAACGTCTGCTCGGCCTGACCGCCGGCGACGAGACCGGCCTCCTTGCGGCAGTGCTCGGTGTGGTGCCCGGGATACGCCTCGTGCGCGATCAGCCGCGGCAGGTGCGCCATCGTCTGTTCGAGATCGGAGTTGATCGCGACCCGCGAACGGTAGTCGCCGAGGTAGTAGTTGAAGCCCGACCACGGCTTGTCGCCGACGATCTCGTACTCGACACGCTCGGTGTCGGGCAATGGGTAGACCGCCCGCACCTTCTCCCGTAGAGCGCTCGAGAACGCGTCGACGCATTCGGCGAGACGATCGGCGGGGATCACATCGGACTTGCGGTGGGCCTGCATCCGTTCGGTGAGCGATCCGGTGCCGGGCAGCAACGCATCGAGGCGACGGTGCGCGTCGCGGTAGGTGTCCTCGTCGCCGGGCGCGATGCGGACGTCGAAGTATGCCTCGACCTCGTCGACGAAACCGATCTCCTCCCCCGCGAACTTGCGGGCCGAGCAGTCGAGGGCGCGCAGATGCACGTCGAGGAAACGGGTGCGCTCGTCGGACAGTGCCGCACCGGGAAGTTCGTCCCGCAGGCGTCGCGCGGTGTGTGATAGATCACGGGGATCGGGGGTCGGGGCGTTCTCGACCTTCCGCCGCAGCGCGGGATCGCCGGTGTAGGCGTCGACGTACCCGTCCTCGAGCCGGTCGAAAGCCAGGCCCAGCAGCAGATATTCGTTCACGAAGTCGTCGGCTCCCATACCGGCCGAGCGTAGTCGCTCGTCGGCGACCCGACACGGGAGAACCCGCCGGGGTGGGGACCCCGGGGAGGCATCCGCCTGTGTCAGCGAGCACAATCCGTTACATGGACATGCAACGCCGCATCCGCCGCGCCACCGGGAAGCCGTGCCGATGGCTCGTCTGAACGAACCGAGCCCGTATGTCGAGTTCGACCGCAAGCAGTGGCGGACGCTGCGGAAGTCGACTCCCCTCGTCCTCACCGAGGACGAACTCATCGGGCTTCGGGGCCTGGGCGAGCAGATCGATCTCGCGGAGGTCGCGGAGGTGTATCTCCCCCTCGCCCGGTTGATCCACCTGCAGGTCGCAGCGAAGCAGCGGTTGTTCGCCGCGACCGCGACCTTCCTCGGGGAGAAGCATCCCGACCAGCAGGTGCCGTTCGTGATCGGTGTGGCCGGTTCGGTGGCGGTCGGCAAGTCCACCACGGCCCGTGTGCTGCAGGCGTTGCTGGCACGCTGGGACCATCACCCGCGGGTGGATCTCGTGACCACCGACGGGTTCCTCTACCCCACCAAGGAACTGGTGCGGCGCAACATCATGCACCGCAAGGGTTTTCCCGAGAGCTACGACCGGCGCAAACTGCTGCGGTTCGTCACCGAGGTCAAGTCGGGAGCGAAAGAGGTTGCGGCGCCGATCTACTCCCACATCTCGTACGACATCATCCCGGGTCAGTACCACATCGTGCGGCAGCCGGACATCCTCATCATCGAGGGCCTGAACGTGCTGCAGACCGGTCCGCGGTTGATGGTCTCCGACCTGTTCGACTTCTCGATCTACGTCGACGCGCGTATCGAGGACATCGAGAAGTGGTACGTGGAACGCTTTCTCGCGCTGCGTAAGACGTCCTTCGCGGATCCCGAGGCGCACTTCCACCACTACGCGAACCTGTCGGACCGGGACGCGATGAGTGCCGCGAAGGAGATCTGGCACTCGATCAACCTGCCGAACCTGGTGGAGAACATCCTGCCGACGCGTCCCCGCGCGACCCTGGTCCTGCGCAAGGACTCGGATCACGCCATCAACCGGCTCCGGTTGCGCAAGCTCTNCGCCCCGCCGCTCGGCCCTGTTCCAGGCGCCGAACCGGCGGGCGCCGTCAGGCGCCGAACCGGCGGGTGCCGTCAGGCGCCGAACCGGCGGTGCCGGGCGGCGTAGTCGCGCAGCGCGCGCAGGAAGTCGACCCGGCGGAACTCGGGCCAGTACGCCTCGGTGAACCAGATCTCCGAGTAGGCGGACTGCCAGAGCAGGAATCCGGACAGTCGCTGCTCGCCGGAGGTACGGATCACGAGGTCCGGATCGGGTTGACCGGACGTGTAGAGGTGGCTGTCGACACCGTCGACCGTCACGGACTCGACGAGCTCTTCGCCACGCAACCCCTGCGCGTAGCGCACCCGCAGGAGCGACTGCACCGCGTCGACGATCTCCTGGCGACCGCCGTACCCGACGGCGACGTTGACGTGCGTGCCCGTCCGGCCCGCGGTGCCGGCCGCGGCCTCGTGCAGCCGCTTGGCGTGGTCGGCCGGGAGCAGGTCGGTGGTGCCGACGATCTTCACGCCCCAGTTCTGGCCGGGCGCGGAGATCTCCTCCACCACGTCGGAGATGATCTCGAGCAGAGCATCGAGCTCCTCCGGGTCGCGCCGGAGGTTCTCGGTGGACAGCAGGTAGATCGTCGCCGTCTCGATACCGGCCGCGTCGCACCAGCTCAGCAGCTCGGCGATCTTCTTGGCACCTTCGCGGTGGCCGTGACTGACGTCGGTGAAGCCGTTCTCGCGCGCCCAACGCCGATTGCCGTCGCACATGACCGCGACGTGTCGCGGATGCCGTGCTCCGTCGAGTTCCTTCAGCAGCCTGCGCTCGTAGAGCCGGTACAGCAGTCCGCGGACGCTCACCCCGTCATCACCACGCGAGTCACATTACGCCCAGGCGTACGGACGGTCGCGTCGGTGGCCACAGAGTCTCCCGGAGCGCCCTCACGGGCTGTAACGTGACGACGGAACAAACCTACGGGTGCGTAGGTTACTGATCGGTACCGAGAGGAGCGCACGCATGACGGCATTCGGCCTCGAGGAACTACCCGTCAAACCGCGGATGCGCGGATGGATCCACGCCTGGGCCTTCGGTGTGGCCGTCATCGCCGGCGTCGCCCTCGTCTCGGCCGCCGCCTTCCTCGCCGACCGCCCGGACGCCGTACTCCCCGCGACCATCTACAGCCTCACCGTGTGCGGTGTGTTCGGCGTCAGCGCGCTCTACCACCGCCTGAACTGGGGGCCCCGGTCCCGCGTGTGGATGAAGCGCGCCGACCATTCGATGATCTTCGTGTTCATCGCCGGCAGCTACACCCCGTTCGCGACACTCGCCCTGCCCCCGGAGTCCGGGCGACCGCTGCTGATCGTCGTGTGGGCGGGCGCGCTGGCGGGCGTGGCCCTGAAGATGCTGTGGCCTACGGCGCCGCGCTGGGTCGGTGTGCCGCTGTATCTGCTGCTCGGATGGGCCATCGTGCCCGTTGCCGGACAGCTGGTCGCCGAGGTCGGTCTCGCTCCCATGCTGCTCCTGCTGGTCGGGGGGCTGTTCTACAGCGGAGGAGCGATCCTCTACGCGACCCGCTGGCCCGATCCGTGGCCCGCGACGTTCGGGCACCACGAGTTCTTTCACGCGGCCACGGTCATCGCGGCACTGTGTCACGCGATAGCGGTGTGGCTCGTGATTCTCGGTTGAAACCTCACCGACCGCTTCGTGCAACTTCTCACACCACCTGAAGCCTCCGGCACCCGTTTGTAGACTCGCGGGGGATGTCTATTCCGTTGCTCGCCTTCGAACTGACCGAGACCAACAGGGACTGGCTGATCCACCGGCCGCTCGCGATCGTGAGTTACATCGTCGTCGCGATCGTGCTCCGCTTCGTCCTCCACCGACTGATCGACCGCATGACGAAGCCGCGTGAGAAATCCGGCAAGCCCCGCCGATCGTTCCTCGCACCGCTGCAGGAACGCGCCGAACGCGCCATCGGTGATCCCTACGCGCGCGAACGCCGGATCCAGCGTGCCCAGACGATCGGCTCGGTATTCAAATCCGGTGTGTCGGTCGTCGTGCTCGTCTGGGTGGTGCTGCAGACGCTCGACACGCTCGGCTTCAACGTCGCGCCGTTCATCGCCTCGGCCGGTATCGCCGGCGTTGCTCTTGGTTTCGGTGCGCAGAACCTCGTGCGGGACTTCATCTCGGGCATGTTCATGCTGCTCGAGGACCAGTACGGTGTGGGCGACGTGGTGGACCTCGGCGACGCGGTGGGCACCGTCGAGTCGGTCGGCCTGCGCGTGACGACCGTCCGCGACATCGACGGCACCCTGTGGTTCTGCCGCAACGGCGAGATCCTGCGCGTCGGCAACATGAGCCAGGGCCACGCGGTCTCCGTGATCGACGTACCCATCGCACCGACCTCCAATGTCGACCGCGCCTGCCAGATCGCCCTGCGGGCCGTACTCGACGGCGTCGAACGCGAGGACATCGCACCCGACGTCCTGGAGAAGCCCGAACTGCTCGGGGTCAACTCCGTGACGGCGGGTGCGGTGACGCTGCGGCTGACCGTGCGCGTGCGCGCCGGCAAGCAGTGGGCGATCCGCCGCAGTCTCACCCGCGCGGTGCTCGAGTCGTTCGATCAGAACGGCATCGAGTCGCCGAACGTCGCGGTCGCAGCCGCCGTGAGCAGCTAGACCCTCGAAGTAGAGGACCGAGCGCACCGATTCACCGCCCCTGGCACCGCCTGGCCCCGACGAGTCAGAGCGCGGCGAGCACCTCGCGCAGATCCGTCTCCGTCGTCACCGGCCGATCGCACACGAAGCCCCGGCACACGTAGGCCGCGGATGCTCCGTCGACGAGCGGCCGACCATCGAGCAGCGGCGACGAGTCGGGTTCGCCGCCCACCACGATCGCTCCCCCCGGTGCGAGCCGGCGCGCGAGGTCGAGGAGTGCGCCGCCACCCGCGACGGCGACCTGCAGCGGACCGCGCACCGACGCCTCGGCCACGGTCAGCCAGTGCCCTCCGGCACGCGGCGCTTTCTCGAGCAGGATCGAGGCCGCCGACAGCGACAGCGCGGCGGCATCGGCGTAGCGGGGATCGTCGTGCACCAGCGCGGACAGACCGAGCAACGCCTCGGCGATCAGCGACGCCCCCGACGGCGTCGCCCCGTCGACCGGATCGCGCGGCCGGGCGACCAGCGATTCGGCGTCGTGCGCGGTGTCGAACCAGCTCCCGGGACTTTCCGGATCCGCGAACTGCGTGAGCGCGACGTCGGCGAGTTCTCGCGCGCGCTCGACCCAGCTCCGATCCCCGGTCCCCTGATGGACGGCGAGCAGCGCGGTGACGAGTGCTCCGTAGTCCTCGAGCACGCCCACCGGAGATCCGACGACACCTCCGAGCGACGCGCGGCGCAGTCGTCCATCAGGGGACCGGGGATCGGAGCTGGGTCGAGCGCACCTCGCCGCCGCGTCGATCCAGGCGGGTTCGCCCAGTGCGATGCCGGCCTCTGCCAGTGCGGTGATCGCGAAGCCGTTCCACGCGGTGACGACCTTGTCGTCGCGTCCGGGTTGCGCGCGATCCTGCCGGGCCGCGAACAGGCGTGCCCGCACGTCGGCGAGACGGGCCGGATCGTCGGGCTCGCCGAGCAGCTGCAACACCGAGGTGCCGTGTTCGAAGGTGCCGCCGGGAGTGACGGTGAAGGCCTCCGCGGCCCACCGGCCGTCGTCCGCGCCGAGCACCTCGACGAGCTGATCGGGGGTCCACACGTAGGTCAGGCCCTCGACCCCGTCCGTGTCGGCGTCGAGCGCCGAGGCGAATCCGCCGTCGGTGGTGAGCAGGTCGCGCAGCAGGAATTCGGCGGTCTCCCGGGTGACCCGCGTCGGCAGTTCCGCGCCGGTCACCCGCGCGAGGTGCGCGTACAGCCGTAGGAGCAGCGCGTTGTCGTAGAGCATCTTCTCGAAGTGCGGCACCGTCCAGGCGGAGTCGACGCTGTAGCGGGCGAAACCGCCACCGAGCTGGTCGTAGATCCCACCTCGCGCCATCGCGTCGGTCGTGCGCTCGACGAGACCGAGCGTGTCGGCGGAGCGCGTGCGCTCGTATCCGCGCAGCAGGCCCTCGAGCAGGTTGGACGGCGGGAACTTGGGTGCGCCCCCGAAGCCGCCGTGTTCGCGATCCTCGTCGGTGGCGATCGCAGCGGCCGCCGCGTCGAGCAGGACCGCCTCGACAGCGGCCTCCCCGACGGGCAGTCCCCCGCTGCTGCGACGGAGTTCGGTGGCCACGGCGTCGGCGGCCTGCGAGACCTCATCGCGCCGGTTGTGCCAGGTCTGGGTGATGGCCTCGAGAAGTTGGACGAAGGACGGCATGCCGCCGCGCGGCGTGTTCGGGTAATACGTGCCGCAGTAGAAAGGCGAGCCGTCGGGGGTGAGGAAGCAGGTCATCGGCCATCCGCCCTGACCGGCCATGGCGACGGTCGCGTTCATGTAGACCGCGTCGATGTCCGGCCGTTCCTCACGGTCGACCTTGATGCACACGAAGTTCTCGTTCATGACAGCGGCCGTGGCCTCGTCCTCGAACGACTCGTGTGCCATGACGTGACACCAGTGGCAGGCCGCGTACCCGATCGACAGCAGGATCGGCACGTCGCGCTCGCGCGCCTCCGCGAGCGCGTCGTCGCCCCATTCCTGCCAGTGGACCGGATTGTCGGCGTGCTGCCTCAGATAAGGGCTCAGGGCGTCGGCCAGTCGGTTCGCCATGCCCCCACGCTACGGAAGGAGCACCGCCGGTGACGGCCGGTCGTCAGCTTCCCTTGGTGGGTTCCGGACGTTCCGGACCGGTGGCCTTCGTGCCGCCGGCCTTCTCCTCGGCTCCGCCGGGCATCGCACCCGGCAGCGTGCCGTCGTCCACGGCCTGGTCGGGTTCGGGATGCTCCGGCTGGAAGTTCTCGGGCAGCTTCTTCAGCCGCTTGTTCATGTTCCAGATCAGCAGAGCGGTCGCGACCAGCAGGACCACCACGATGGCCAGTCCGAGCGGAGACGCCTTGCCGAACTCGGGGCCGGTCGGCTCCTGGGCCAGAATCTCGACGGCCAGAACATCGACCGCGAGCGTGCCTATCGTCATTTGCCCTGTCCGTCCTCGATGCCCGCGAACAGATCCGTCTCGGGAAGTACCGTGCTCACGCGGGTCTTGGCCAACTCGAACTCCTCGGTCGGCCACACCTTCTGCTGGATGTCCAACGGCACCGCGAAGAAGGATCCGTTGGGGTCGATCTGGGTGGCGTGGGCCCGCAGCGCGTCGTCGCGCTTCGGGAAGTAGTCGCCACAGGTGATCTGGGTGGTCACGCGCCCCATGATGTCGCCCTGCTCGGTGCGCCACTTGTTGAGCCACTGCTCCATCGGGAACGGCTCCCCGCGACGCTCGTACTCCTCGCGGAACAGCTCGAGCCGCTTACGGATGAAACCGTGCGAGTAGTAGAGCTTGCTCACCGCCCAGGGCTCGCCCAGCTCGGGATGGAAATCCGGATCCGCGGCCGCTTCGTAGGCCGCGACCGACACCTCGTGGCACCGGATGTGGTCGGGATGCGGGTAGCCACCGTTCTCGTCGTAGGTGGTCATGACGTGGGGGCGGAACTCGCGCACCGACTGCACGAGCCGGCGGACCGGTTCGTCGAGCGGGATCGCAGCGAAGCAGCCCTCCGGCAGCGGAGGCTTGGGGTCGCCCTCGGGCAGTCCGGAGTCGACGAAGCCGAGCCACTGGTGCCGCACCCCGAGGATGCGGGCGGCCTCGGCCATCTCCTCCTGACGCACCTCGCTCATGCGTTCGCGAATGCCGGGCACGTCCATGGCGGGGTTCAGGATGTCGCCGCGCTCTCCGCCCGTGAGCGTGACCACCAGGACCTCGTGTCCCTCGGCCGAGTACCGGGCCATCGTGGCCGCGCCCTTGCTCGACTCGTCGTCGGGATGGGCGTGCACGGCCATGAGCCGTAGTCCGCTCACGTGTATTCCTCCACCTCACGTCGTCTGCTTCGCCGGAACCGACCCTGCGCCCGCGTCGCGGTCGCTACGGATCCGTCCTCTATAGTTCCACCTGATAATTCCGACGTCAGCCGTGACCCTGCGGCGACGCCCGATCCATCGTTCCGCTGTGAAAGCAAAGTGATGAGCAACACCCTGCCCACCGACCGGTACCCCTCCTCCCGGTACCCCGGGCCCCGCGTGTCGACACGCGGCAAGCGCTGGGGTTTCACCATCGCCGGTCTGCTCGCCGGGCTCGTCGTGGCGTTCGTGCTGTTCCAGAACAACTCGGCTCCGATCGAGTCGGAGGTCCTCGCCTTCGAGATCATCGACGACAGCACCATCGACATCCAGCTCAAGGTCACGCGGGACGATCCGTCCGAGGATGCTGTCTGCATCATCCGGGCGCGGTCGAAGGACGGCAGCGAGACCGGACGGCGCGAGGTCCTCATCCCGGCGTCCGATTCGCAGACGGTCGTGCTGACATCCACGGTCAAGACGTCACAACGCCCCGGAATGGGCGATACCTACGGCTGCAGCACCGAGGCTCCCGACTACCTCCGCGCACCCTAGGAATCTACCGCGACCAGCGGCTTCCTGCGCTTTTCCGGAGCAGCGACGATAGTGATGCTAAAATAGCCGGATACACGGTTCCACCCTTTGGGGCCGTGTATTGCTGCATAAGAGCATCAACAGACAGTACGACTTCCGTTCAGCCTGACAACCAGGGGGGACGACGGGGGTCGTGCTGTCGCGGTCGTTGCATGTGCACGACTTGTCCACGGAGCCGGGGGCTCCAACCCGAAGGAAGTGATCGAGGATGACCGAGACCCAGGTGACCTGGCTGACGCAGGAGTCGTACGACCGACTCAAGGCCGAGCTGGACCAGCTCATCGCGAATCGTCCTGTCATCGCCGCCGAGATCAACGAGCGTCGCGAGGAAGGCGACCTCAAGGAGAACGGCGGCTACCACGCGGCCCGCGAGGAGCAGGGCCAGCAGGAAGCCCGTATCCGTCAGCTCCAGGAGCTGCTGGGCACCGCCAAGGTCGGCGTTGCTCCGACCGAGTCGGGCGTGGCCCTCCCCGGTTCCGTCGTCACCGTCTACTACGCCGGCGACGAGTCCGACACGGAGACGTTCTTGATCGCGACCCGCGAAGAAGGTGCCCGCAACAGCGAGCTCGAGACCTACTCCCCCAGCTCGCCCCTCGGTGGCGCCCTGATCGACGCGAAGGTCGGCGAGACCCGCGAGTACACGCTGCCCAACGGCAACACCATGAAGGTGACACTGGTGAGCGCGGAACCTTACCGCGGCTGATCGCCGAGTGCCGCACCGCGGCAGTCCCCTCTGCAGCCGAAAGGCCCGACCGGATTCTCTCGGTCGGGCCTTTCGCGTGTTCACGGCAGGTGTCAGAAGATGCGCCGCGCCTTCATGTCGGGGAAGACCGGCCCCACCCGCACGACGTCGCCGGTGGTGGGTGCGTGCACCATCTGCCCGCCACCGATGTAGATGGCGACGTGACCGGGTCCGCCGGCCTGCCAGTTGCCGAACAGCAGGTCGCCGGGGCGCGCCGCGTACAGCGGCACCTCGGTGCCGATGTGCCACTGTGTCTCGGACGTGCGCGGCAGCGTGATGCCCGTCGCGGCGAAGACCGCGTACGACGTCAGGCCGGAGCAGTCGAAACCGCCGCCGGACGGCCCGTTGATATTGCCGCCACCCCAGACGTACGGCAGGCCGAGGTACTTGAAGGCAAGGTCGACGATGCGATTACCGACGTCGCCGGCTCCGCCTCCGATGCCCAGACCCAGGAACGGCGAGAGCATGCGGGCGAAGACGTGCTCGGTCGCGCGGATCTTCGCGACGTAGGGCTTCGTCTGGTTCTCGTAGTCGGGATGACCGGACGGCATGCCACCCGAGCGCTTCACCGCGCCGACGCCGGCGTTGTAGGCCGCGAGGGTCAGATCGAGGGTGTCGCCCTCGACCAGTCCGCGCTTCTTCCAGTCGTCGATGAGCTTGTAGTTGTCGCACAGGAGGTTGCCCGACGCCATGACCGGGTCGGCGATGCCGAGGACGTCGGCCTTGCCGTCACCGTCGGCGTCCTTGCCGTACTGGTCCCAGGTGCCGGGCATGAACTGTCCCGGGCCGCGGGCGCCGACCGGCGAGACCGGCGCGGTCGGGCCGTACCGGAAACCGTTCTCGGCGGAGTAGAGGGCCGCGAGGACCGGCGCGGAGACCCCTTCGCACAGTTCGCCGGCCTTCTTCAGCCACGGCGCGAACACTGCGATCGCACCGATGGGTGCGAGTCGCGTTCCGGGAAGGATCGCCGGGATCGACGGCAACGTGATCCCGGTGCCCGGGATCGTGGGACCCGGTTGCGGGTTCCCGACCACACCGGTCGCCGGGGGTTGGACCGGTATTCCGAAGGGCCCGGGACGCGCGGCCGGCGGTTCGGGCGCCAGAGCGGGCGGAGCTGCTTGCGGATCGGCGGGGTGCAGGGCCGCGGCCGCGTCCTCGGGCAGATGCGGCTCGATCGCTCCCGCGACCGCCGTCGTCGCATCCGCGACCGCCTGTTGTGCTCCCTGCTGCATCGGTTCCGGCAAGGACGCGACGAGATTCGCCGCATCCGTGTCGGCGTTCTCGGCAGTTGCCTCGAACGACTCGATCGCCCCGTTGATCTGATCCTTGATCTCTGCTGGTAGGTCCACGCCCTGAACGAGCGCACTTGCTGCCGTAGCCACTGCCACGATGACCGCAGACGGGTCCACCGACATCCGCTACCCCCACATCCATCCATCAATCGCTCTCACCGTAACTGTGAGGTCGATCACCAGTGCGGCTTCCGGATGTTCTTATCACATATATTCAGGAACACGTTCTAGTGCTGGGACCAGTGGGACCGGTGCTTCCTGAGGGTCCGGAGTTACGGTTCCGGATAGAAGTCTGCGGCGTCCGGCTGGGTCAGGACGTCCATGATGTCCACCGGATCGACCGCGTCCTCGTCCAGCAGCGTGACGAGCGTGTCCCGCTGATCCTTCGTCACCGGTTCGCAGCCGCCGGGCATCACCCACCGGTCCTCCCCCACCGGCATCACACGGGCGCACAGCAACGTCCCGGCGGGCACCTCACCCGCGAGCCAGGGCGCGGACACCTCCACCACCCGATCGCTACGGACGTTGCGCAGCGTGAGCGACTCCTCCGGCGCACTCGCCTCGACCTCGAAGACCGAACGCTCGACCGCCAGCCACGAGCGGGCGAGCTCGGCCTCGTCCTCGGGCAGCAACTCACCGCGACGCTCGACGAAATCCGCGAAGGCGCCGGCATCGAAGAGCAGGACGTCCTCGACGAGAGGATCGGCGACGGCCTCGGCCACCGCGTCGTCGTCCCCGTAGCCGGAACGCGCCTCCGCCAGCGCGACCCGCTGTTCGGCCCATTCGGGTTCGAGGGCGTGCATGGCCGCCTTCATGTACAGCCAGTCGGAGCGTTCCTCGAGCGAGTGCTCGGCGCGCCCGAGATGGCACGCCTTGTACTTGCGGCCCGACCCGCACCAGCAGCGGTCGTTGCGGCCGAGCCCCGGGACCTCCTTCGGCCGGTACCGTTCGAGCACTTCGTGGAGGGGATGCTCGTCGCCGCCCGGCACCCGGGCGAGCAGAGACAGCCCCCGTATCGCGTCCCCGCGATCGGAAGCGAAGCGCGCGAGGTCGAACAACGGGAGGTCGAAGGCGGAGTCGAGGTCGGCCGAGCGCTCGTAGTGCCGTTCGGCTTCCGTGAGGCGTCCGGTCGATTCGGCCGCGCGACCGGCGATCCAGTGCGCTGCCCCCGCCGCACGTCGCGGCGCATGGTCGAGCAGCCACAGCGCGGCCTGTTCGATCGCCTCGGGCGCGAGCTTCTCCCCCACCAGTTCGTCGTAGACGGTCTCGGCGATCTCGGGATCGGACAGCACCGAGTACAGACCGGATTTTCCCACGGCGAAACGCTCGTCGAGTTCGGCGTCGTCGCCGCGTTCGAGGGCTTCGACCAGCGACGCGAACAGGGCCACGCCGGGCACGGCGTCGACGGGGATCCCGAGCTGTTCGGCATAGATCTCGAACATTGCCCGGTCGGAGTATCCGTCGAAGTCGAAACCGTTCGGTGCCACCAGGTCTCCGCTGCGGACCAGACCGGCTCCGGCGAGCAAGTCCCCGAGCGGCAGGGACGGCGCGGAGAACGCGTCCGGTACATCGGCGAGCACGTCGAGGAAGGCGCCCCCGAGGCTCGCCACCTGCTGACGGGCGATGGTCTGTTCGAGCGCGTGCACGAATTCGGCCTCACTACTTCGGACTTCGTCGTCGACCGGAGCGAACGACAAGCGACCGTCCCGCACGGTGAGTGCGAGCAGGTCTCCCGCCTCGTGACCCGCCAGGGCTCCTTCGGGAAAGACGATCGTCTCCTTGCGGACGATCTCATCCGAATCCGGATCGTTTTGCGTGGCAGCAGCTTCGAATCCACCGGGCTGCACGAGATCGAACTCGTCGTCCTCGGAGACGAGCAGCAGGAGCGGTTCGATGTCGTCGACCGGGATCGCGTGCCGGTCGAGTTCGTCCGCGGTGAGGCGGTGTGTGAGCATCCTGCCCTCGAACAGCGCATCCGTCGCCGCGACACGGTCGTCGGACAACCACATCAACAGCGGATGCGGTTCCGACTGTTCGAGATCGATCATCACTTGCTCGGCCGAGCCGAATCCGTGCTCCTCGAGATGATCGGCCACCTCGTCGATCGTCATGGGTCCATGGCGCCGTACCGTGTCGAGCACGGTGTCCCACAGGGCGGATTCGGGATGTTCGCTGTCCGTCACCACGTGATCGTACGGCGCCCGGCAGTGCTTCCGGGGGCTATGCGGTTCCTTCCGCACGTCGCCGTCGGTGTTTTCCCGATCGACACGAGAAGAAGGCGTCCTTCGGGACGCCTTCTTCGCCTGTCTTCTACGACCGGTGTGTCAGCCGAGCGCCTGTTCGACGTCGGCGAGCAGGTCGGCGGCGTCCTCGATACCCACCGACAGCCGGACGAGGTCCTCGGGGACCTCGAGCAGCGACCCGGCGGTGGAGGCGTGGGTCATCGCACCCGGATGCTCGATGAGCGACTCCACACCACCGAGCGACTCCGCGAGGGTGAAGATCTCGGTGCGCTTGCAGAAGTCCAGCGCGGCCTGGCGGCCACCGGCGAGGCGCACGGAAATCATGCCACCGAAGCGACGCATCTGCTTGGCCGCGTACTCGTGGCCCGGATGCGATTCGAGACCCGGGTACAGCACCTTGGTCACGGCGGAATGTCCCGACAGGAAGTCGACGAGCTTCTCGGCGTTGTCGGAGTGCTTCTCCATCCGCACCGCGAGCGTCTTGATGCCGCGCAGCGTGAGGAAGGCGTCGAACGGGCCCGGCACGGCGCCCGCACCGTTCTGCAGGAACGCGAAGGCGGCGTCGAGCTCCTCGTCGTTCGTCACCAGCGCGCCACCGACGACGTCGGAGTGACCACCGATGTACTTGGTGGTCGAATGCAGCACGACGTCGGCACCGAAGGTGAGCGGCTGCTGCAGGTACGGCGACGCGAAGGTGTTGTCGACGACGAGCTTGGCACCACCCTCGTGCGCGATGTCGGCGAGCGCCGAGATGTCGCCGATGTTGAGCAGCGGGTTGGTGGGCGTCTCCACCCACACGAGCTTGGTGTTCGGGCGCACGGCCGCGCGCACCTCGTCGGCGTCGTTGATCGCGGCCGGGGTGTACTCGATCCCCCACTGCGTGAACACCTTGTCGATGAGACGGAAGGTGCCGCCGTACGCGTCGTTGGGGATGACGAGGTGGTCGCCCGGACGCAGCACCGAACGGAGCAGGCAGTCGGTAGCGGCCATGCCCGAGCCGAACGCCCGGCCGTAGGTGCCGTTCTCGAGCGCGGCGAGGTTCGCCTCGAGGGGACGACGGGTGGGGTTGCCGGTGCGGGCGTACTCGAAGCCGTTGCGCATCTCGCCGACGCCGTCCTGGGCGAAGGTCGACGACGCGTAGATCGGCACGTTGACGGCACCGGTCTGGGGGTCGGGCTCGTACCCGGCGTGGATGGCGCGGGTCGCGAAACCGTGCTGGTTCTGGTCTGTCATGAAGATCTGTGTCCTATCGGCCTTGAGAGATGAATCCGAGCAGGTCGTGGCGGGTGATGACACCGACGGGCTTGCCGTCGTCGATCACCATGAGCGCGTCGGTATCGCCGAACGCCTTCGTGGCGGAGTCGATCGACTCGCCCACGCCGATGTTCGGCAGCGGCGGGCTCATGTGCTTCTCGACCGGATCGGCGAGATTCGCGCGACCTTCGAAGACGGCGCTGAGCAGTTCGCGCTCGCTGACCGAACCAGCCACCTCACCTGCGGTGACGGGCGGTTCGGCACCCACGACCGGCATCTGCGAGACGCCGTACTCCCGAAGGATCTCGATGGCGTCGCGCACCGTCTCGGACGGGTGGGTGTGCACGAGGTCGGGCAGGTCGCCGCTCTTGCCGCGCAGCACGTCGCCGACGGTGGAGTCGTCGGGCTTGCCGTCGAGCGGCGCGCGGAGGAAGCCGTAGCTGGCCATCCACTTGTCGTTGAAGATCTTCGACATGTAGCCGCGACCACCGTCGGGCAGCAGCACGACAACGACCGCGTCGGGGCCCTCGCGCTCGGCAACCTGCAGTGCGGCGACGACGGCCATGCCGCAGGAGCCACCGACGAGCAGGCCTTCCTCGCGGGCGAGGCGACGGGTCATCTCGAACGAGTCGGCGTCGGAGACGGCGATGATCTCGTCGGGGATCGACGGGTCGTAGGCCGAGGGCCAGAAGTCCTCACCGACACCTTCGACGAGGTACGGCCGGCCGGTGCCGCCCGAGTACACCGAGCCCTCGGGGTCGACGCCGACGACCTTCACCGCACCGTTGGAGACCTCCTTGAGGTACCGGCCGGTACCCGAGATGGTGCCGCCGGTGCCGACGCCAGCAACGAAGTGCGTGATCTTGCCGTCGGTGTCGTTCCAGATCTCCGGGCCGGTGGTCTCGTAGTGGCTCGCCGGGCCCCCCGGGTTGGAGTACTGGTTGGGCTTCCAGCCACCGGGGAGCTCACGGGCGAGACGGTCGGAGACGCTGTAGTAGCTGTCGGGGTGCTCCGGCGGGACCGCGGTCGGGCACACGACCACCTCGGCACCGTAGGCCCGCAGCACGTTGCGCTTGTCCTCGCCGACCTTGTCGGGGCACACGAACACGCACTTGTAGCCGCGCTGCTGCGCGACCAGGGCCAGGCCGATGCCGGTGTTGCCGGAGGTGGGCTCGACGATCGTCCCGCCCGGCTTCAGTTCGCCCGACGCTTCGGCCGCATCGATCATCTTCACCGCGATACGGTCCTTGGAGCTGCCGCCGGGATTGAGGTATTCGATCTTCGCCGCTACGAGCCCCGATCCGGGTTTCACCACCGTGTTGAGCTTGACGAGGGGGGTGTTTCCGATGAGGTCGATGACGGAATCCGCAATGCGCATGACTCCATGTTCCCACGTCGTGGCTTTCCGACAGGGTGAAGGTGTACACCCCTGGGAAAACACCCCCTGGGAAACGACGAAGACCCCGGACCGTGGTCCGGGGTCTTCATGGCGTACTGCTAGTCGTTCTGGAAGTAGCTGAGCAGTCGCAGGATCTCTACGTACAGCCACACCAGGGTGACGGTCAGGCCGAGGGCGACGCCCCAGGCGGCCTTCTCGGGGGCCTGTGCGCGGATCAGCTGATCGGCGGAGTCGAAGTCCAGCAGGAAGCTGAACGCCGCGATGCCGATGCACACGAGGCTGAAGATGATGGCGATCGGGCCGCCGTCGCGCAGGCCCAGGCCACCGTCGATGAAGAAGCCGGCGACGAGGTTGCCCAGCGCCAGGACCAGGACACCGACGAGGGCGCCGACGATCATGCGGGTCAGGCGCGGCGTGACGCGGATGGCGCCGGTGCGGTACACGACGAGCATGCCGAAGAACACGCCGAAGGTACCGAGGACGGCCTGCGCGATCAGAGTCGCGCCGCCGGCGCCACCGAACGTGATGTCGGTGAACATGAACGACAGCGCGCCGAGGAAGAAGCCTTCCGCCACCGCATAGGCGAGGACGATCGCCGGGTTGTCCATCTTGCGGCCGAACGTCGCGACCAGCACCAGGACGAGGCCGATCAGACCGCCGCCGATGACGAACGGAGCTGCCAGGCCGACGTTGGAGTTGACCAGGACGTAGGAGATGAGTGCCGAGACGGCGAGCACGCCGAGCGTGATGCCGGTCTTGGTGACGACGTCGTCGATCGTCATGGTCCGCTGGTCGGTGGGACGTGCCCACGGATCCGTCTGGGGCTGACCGAATTGCTGGGTGGCCTGCGCGGCGCCCGCCGTCGCAGAGCCGAACGTGGCGTATCCGCCGCCCTCTTGCTTGGGCAGGTTGCGGAACACCGGGTTACTGGTGGTGCGCACCGTGCACTTCCCTTCTCGTGGTCGCTTCTGTCCGTTCAACGAGGCAGTAACCTCACGAGTTCCCGTTTCGTCGAGAAAGCTCGGACTAATCGGACTCTACCGGCTCCGTACCGACCTGGTCACCGTGAACTTGCGGTTGCGGCCCTCGACGCGGGTCGGCCCGACGATGCCCGACAGCGCGGGGCGGTAGTCGAGGTGGCGGTTGTAGACCGTCCACATCTGTCCTCCCGGGCGGAGGATCCGGGCTGCGGCGTCGAACATCTTGTGGGCCGCGCCGGTGTGCACGGCGGCGCCGATGTGGAAGGGCGGATTACACACCACGAGGTCGACCGACCCGGCGGCGATCGAACTCGCGGCGTCGTCGCGGAGCGTGTCGATCCGGTCGGCGAGCCCGTTCGCGGCGGCCGTCTCCGCGGCGGAGGCGACGGCGGCGGCGGAGTGATCGGTCGCGATCACGCGAACGTCGGGCAGTTGCCGGGCGAGCATCGCGGCGAGGACGCCGGTGCCGCAGCCGAGGTCCACCGCGATCTGCTCGTCCGTGTCGTTACGGGGGAAGTCGAGACGGGGGAAGAAGTCGAGGAGGAAACGGGTACCGATGTCGAGGCGCGGGCCGGCGAAGGCGGCCCCGTGCGCGACCACGGTGAGGCCGAGTTCGTCGAGCCTCTCACGGACGGGATACGAGGCCGGTCCGGGCGTTGCTCGGCGCGCGGTGAGCACACGCGACTTCTGCCGTCCCCGCGACGCGCGGACCTCTGCGAAGGACGCAGCGAGGACGTCGTTCATCGCAAGGCTGATGTGCTTGTCGCGGCCACCGGCGAACACGACGACCTCGGGGTCGGCGTGGCGGGCCACGATCTCGGCGATCTCGGTGAGCGCCGACAGCGAACGGGGAAGACGCAGCAGTACCACTCGGGCACCGGCGAGCAGGTCCGCGTCGAGTCCGCAGGAACGGTAGCGGTCGGTGAGATCCTCACGCTCGGCGTTCGCAGCCAGGGCGCGTTCGGCCACCACCGAGTCCTGATGCACCCGGATCCGCTCCGCGCCGAACCGGACGGCCGCACCCAGGGTCAGGGCGCCGTACTGGTCGTCGACGACCACGATCGTGCCCGGCGCTGCGGATTCCAGTGCGGGCGCGGCTTCGTCGAGGAGCAGGCGATCGGCCCCGTCGACGGCGAACAGGTTGGGCGCTTCCACATCCGGGAAGCGCCTCAACCTGTCGTACAACTCGTCGATCACCACTCGACCGTCAGCACTCGCCCTTTCCGGCGTTCTCGATGGCACGCAGGGTGTCGGCCTGCTCCTCTTCGCTGAGATCCTGCCAGGCCGGGAGCTGCTGCTGGGCGTCGGCGACGGCCTGGGCCGCTGCCACGCGGTCCTGGCCCCACTCCTCGAGCTCGTCGAGGTAGGGCAGCAGAGCCTCGCAGTTCTCCTCGTAGCTCTTACCGAGTTCGACGCTGGTGCCCGAGGTGCCGGCCTCCGCCGAAGCCGAGGTGCTCGTCGTGGTGGTGGTCTCCTCGGCCGAGTCGGATCCGTCCGAGGATCCACACGCCGCCGCAAGCAGGACCACACCTGCACCGAACAGCGCCGCGAGAGTCTTCTTCATCTATGTCCCACTTCTGGTCGCAGTGTCGTTTCGTCCGTTCCCGGTGAGGCACCGTGGTCCGGCCGGACCACGTTAGAACAGGGGCGACGCACGATCTGCGGCGGGCGTGCACATTTCGAGACTATCCTGGGGAAACGGCTTCCCGAGGTGATTGCGCCGATGACCGAGAACGATCCGGCCGCCACTCAGCGCGCGCCGATTGTCGACGTCGCAGAGACCGACATCGTGCGCGCGCTGCACGATGCCGGTTTCACCGACGCCGTGGAGATCGGCCGCGGCGGCTTCGGTGTGGTCTACCGCTGCCGGCAGGCCGAACTCGACCGCGACGTCGCGGTGAAAGTGCTGCGCCGCTCCCCCGAACCCGCCGATCTCGAACGCTTCCTACGCGAGCAACGCGCGATGGGGCGGCTCTCCGGCCACCCCAACATCGTCACCGTGCTGCAGGCCGGCGCGACGGACACGGGCCTGCCCTATCTGGTGATGCACTATCACCCGCACGACTCTCTCGACACCCGCATCCGGCGGCACGGACCGATCGCCTGGCCGGAGGCGGTCCGGATCGGGGTGAAGGTCGCCGGAGCACTCGAGACGGCGCATCGTTCCGACGTCCTGCACCGCGACATCAAGCCCGGCAACATCCTGCTCACCGAGTACGGCGAACCGCAGCTGACGGATTTCGGTATCGCCCGCGTCGGCGGCGGCTTCCGCACCACTGCCGGTGAGATCACCGGTTCCCCCGCGTTCACGGCACCGGAGGTGCTGCGCGGTCATGCCGCGACTCCGGCCGCCGACGTCTACGGCCTCTCCGCGACCCTGTTCGCGGCGATCACCGGTCACGCCGCCTTCGAGCGGAAGGAGGGCGAGAAGATCGTCGCGCAGTTCGTGCGCATCACCTCCGAGCCCGTCCCCGACCTGCGCGGCGAGGGCATCCCCGACGACGTGTGCGAGGCCCTCGAGCGCGGCATGGCGACCGATGCCGAGAACCGGCCGCAGACGGCCGCCGAGTTCGGCGATCTGCTCCGCGACGTCCAGCGCGCCCACAACCTGACCATCGACGAGATGGCGCTGCCCGGGTCACCGCCGTCCGGCCCGCTCCCGCCGCGTTCGGCGCCACCGCTCACCGGACCGGCCTCGACGGTCTCCGGCCGGTCGTCCACGGTCTCGGGACGCACCGGTCCGTCCACCGCACCGTCGACCAGGTTCCGGCCGCCCTCGACCTCACGTCCCCTGATCGAACGCAGCCGTCTGATCTCGTTCCTGCGGGCAGGCGGACGACGCCGTCTCGTCGCCCTCCACGCCCCCACCGGCTTCGGTAAGTCCACCCTCGCGACGCAGTGGCGCAACGTACTCGCCGCCGAGGGAGTGCCGGTCGCGTGGTTGACGGTGGACAGCGACGACAACAACGTCCTGTGGTTCCTCGCGCACCTCGTCGAGGCCATGAAGCAGATCCGGCCGGTCCTCGCGCGCGAACTGGGCCAGATCCTCGACGCGCACGGCGACGAGGCCGAACGGTACGTACTGTGCACGCTCATCGACGAGTTGCACCGCACCGACACCGCGGCGACGCTGGTGATCGACGACTGGCACCGCGTCACGTCGACGGAGACCGTCGCTGCCCTCGAGTTCCTGCTCGACCGCGGATGCCATCACCTGCAGCTCGTGGTGACGAGCCGCAACCGATCCGGACTTCCGCTCAGCCGCATGCGTGTTCGCGACGAGCTGGTCGAGATCGATTCGACGGCATTGCGGTTCGGGGTGGACGAATCGAACGCCTTCTTGCGCGACATCGGCGGGATAGACCTCGGCCCCGAGGACGTGGAGGATCTCACCCGCACCACGGAGGGCTGGGCCGCAGCCCTGCAGCTCGCGTCGTTGTCGTTGCGCGACAGCGACGATCCGTCGTGGCTCATCGAGAACATCACCGGTCGGCACCACGCGATCGGTGAGTTCCTCGCCGACAACGTGCTGGCCGGTCTCGAACCCCGCATGTACGAATTCCTCCTCGCGACGAGCATCACCGAATCGATCAGCGGCAGCCTCGCCGCGGCGCTCACGGGCGATCCGCGCAGCCAGGCGATGCTCGAGGAGGCGGAGGAACGCGACCTGTTCCTGCGGCACGTCGACGACGAACGCGTGTGGTTCCGCTATCACCACCTGTTCCTCGACTTCCTGCGTCGACGTCTCGAACGCGACCATCCCGAGAAGGTCGCGGACCTGAATCGCACCGCCGCCGACTGGTTCGCCCGCAACCGCATGCTGCAGGAGGCCGTCGACCACGCCCTCGCCGCCAACGACACCGACTTCGCCGTCGACCTGCTCGCCGACGACGGCATGTACCTGATGGAGCACGGGCACATCGCCACGCTGCTCGCCCTGATCGACAAACTGCCGCCACGGGCCGTCGCAAACGATCCGCGCCTGCTGCTCACGCAGGCCTGGGCGAACAGTGCGCTGCTGCGGTTGGACCGATGCCGCAGAACCCTCGCGGCAGTACGGGAACTGCTCGACCGTGGGGTGACGGACAGCTACGACGTCGAAGCACTCCACATCGAGGCGGATGCCGTCGAGGCGTCGATCCTGATGAACTCCGACCGCATCGACGGCATCTACGAACTCATCGCGCCGTGCCTGGAGAATCCGACCTCCGTGCACCCGTGGGTGGTGGCGGCCGCAGCCGACTTCGCCTCGTACGCCGACATCTTCCGCTTCGACTTCACCTCAGCGATCCGGCGGCAGGAATGGGCGGAGCCCTACCACCGCGAGACCCGCGGACCGTTCGCGTCGATCTACGGTCAGTGCCTGTGCGGCATCGCCGCGAACGAACGACTCGACGTCGCCTCGGCCGAGAAGTACTTCCGCACAGCGCTGCGCCGAGCGCGACGAAACGGCGGAATCCACACCCACGGAGGGCGTCTCGCCGCTGCCATGCTCGGAGAGCTGCTCTACGAACAGGGACGGACCGCCGAGGCCGAAGCACTGCTCGACGAGAGCAACCTGCTCGGAATAGAAGGCGGTGGAACGGATTTCCTCATCGCTCGCTTCGGTACCGCTGCGCGCCTGAAGATGTTGCAGGGCAACCGGGAGGAAGCCGTCGCCCTGCTCACCGAAGGACTGCGGGTCGCGGCGCTGCACGACCTGCCGCGCCTGCGGGCACGCATCGAGAACGAACGGGTCCGGCTCGGAATCGCCACTCCAGGCCCCTCGACACGCACGATGCCGGAGAACACCACACCCCACCCCGACGGAACCGTCGAGATCACCCTCCAGATCGAGGACTCCACCGCGATCCGGCTGCTCAGCGAGAACGGGGAGCCCGAGGCGTCGGAACAGGCCGTCGAATGGGCGCGGATGTGGGTACAGCGCACCACCTCGCGTCCCCGCGCCCACCTGCAGGCCCACCGTCTGCTCGCCTCCTGCCTGCACGCGGCCGGACGCATCGAGGAGGCCGAGGAGACCCTGGCCGTCGTGGTCGACGCGTGCGCGGCGCGCGGAATGGTGCGCTATCTGACCGACGGCGGGCCACACGTGATCGCCACGCTCACCTCGATGCGGGTACGGATCGAACAGGGTCTGCGGCCTGACGATCGGCCACGGATCGACCTCGGGTTCGTCGACGAGGTGCTGCGATTGGTGGACACCGAGCATCGTCCTGTCGTGTGAGCCCGGTCGTGACGGGAACGTGGTGTGAAGCCCGCCGATTTCGGGGACACTGCCGAGGTGACGGACCGATACGACAACTCCATCCGGACCCGGCGGTGGGCCCACGGGAAACTCGTCGACGAAGGTTTCCCGCTCTCAGCCGTCTCGGAGCATCTCGCCGATCCCGAGGCCCTCGTCTGGGTGGATCTGTGGAATCCCGAGCACACGGCTCTGCTCGAACTCGCCGAGGAATGGAACCTCGACCCGCACGCCGTCGAGGATTCGCTCGCACACGGCGAGCGCACGAAGGCCACCCGCTACGCCACCCATACCTTCCTCACGGTCTACGCGACACACCTGTTTCCGGATTCCGAGGACGAGAATCAAGCGCACGAGTCCCGGCTCCGCACCACCCGGATCTCCGCCTTCGTCCTGCCCCGCGGCGTCGTCACCGTTCGCCGCGGCACTCCGTTCGACATCGACGAGGCGGTGCGCAGGTGGGACGAGAACACCGACCTGCTGCAGTACGGACCGGGTGCGCTGATCCACGGCCTGCTCGACACGGTCGTCGACGGGCAGTTCGAGACCATCCAGGAACTCGACGACGCCGCCGAGGACCTCGAGGACTGCCTCTTCGAGGACGGCGCCTCCACCCGGCAGATCCAGCGACGCGTCTACCGGCTCCGCAAGGAACTCGTGCAGCTCCGGCGGGTTGTGCTGCCGATGCGCGAGGTCGTCAATGCCGTCCTGCGGACCCGCGCCGAGAGCAACCACCACCCCGAACTCGACAGTTCCTACAACGACCTCTACGACCACGTGATGCGTGCTGCGGAGTGGACCGATTCACTGCGCGAGATGGTGAACACCGTCTTCGAGACGAACCTGTCGCTGCAGGACGCGCGCCTGAACATCGTCATGAAGAAACTGACGGGATGGGCCGCGATCATCGCCGTCCCCACGGCCGTCACCGGTTGGTACGGCATGAACGTGCCCTATCCCGGGGTAGGCGAGGCCTGGGGACTGATGAGTGGGGTCGGGATCATGGTCGTGTCGGCGATCGTGCTCTACGTGCTCTTCAAGCGCCGCGACTGGTTGTGAACCCCGCGTTGCTCGGTGAACGGCTCTGTTCAGAGGAAAACTACGAGCAGCACGACGATCACGACGACCACCGCGACGGCTGCGATCACCGCACCCGCCGAACGCCGGCGCTGCACCGGCCCGTCGCGGACGAGTTCGGGATCGGCGTCGGGCGCGTCCCCGATCGGGTCGTTGTTCTCGGGACCGGAGTTGGTGGGATGCGACATCGGTCTCCTCCTGGCTGTCCGTGTCGAAGTCTGACACGGACGAGCCGGTCGTGTTCGGTTTCAGGCTGTTCGGGTGGGGTACTCCGTCAGAGCAACGTTCGATGACACAGGAGGACCCCATGGCCGACTTCGTCGATAAGGCAAAGCACAAGGCAGAAGAAGCGGGCGGCAAGATCAAGGAGAACACCGGTCAGGCGACCGGCGATCGTGATCTCGAAGCCGAGGGTCGCGGCGACCAGGCCTCCAGCGGTCTGAAGCAGGCAGGCGACAAGGTCTCGGATGCCGTCGAGAACGTCAAGGACGCTTTCAAGAAGTAGCCCTTGAACTGCGCGGTGCCGGTAGTTGCGACTACCGGCACCGCGCTGTTGAGGTGCTCGGCACCGCGCTGTCGAGGTGCATGCAGCACCCCGCTCTCACGGGGTGCTGCCGGGACTACTTCGAGGAGGTGCCTTCGGTGTCGTCGAAGAAGTGCCAGGTACCGTCCTGCTCGTTCTGCGCCTCCATACGCCAGCCGAGTTCGCTGTTGTCGGCGCGCTGGTCGACGAACCAGGCGTGCGCGTCGTCCGCGCTCTCGATTTCCTTGGTATCCACGACGTTCCCGGTCGGGTCGATCACTCTGTAGGTAGCCATGCCGAGTGTCTTCCCACGCGACTCGCCGGTCAAACGTCGCGCGGCCCTTCTGGTGTAGAGTGGAGACATCGTTCGGCTCGCACATGATGAGCAACCTCGCACCACAGTGCCCGAAGGTTCCGAACCGGACGTGAGAGTTCCCCGCCGCGTGTACCGCGGCCCCTCTTCTTCGCACTGCCCCACGGCCGGGGACTACCCGGCCGCACCCGAAAGGACGGCCATGAGCCAGAACAAAGAATTCGACGGACCCCTCTTCCTCGCGCCCACCACTCCGGAGACCGACGCCGAGACCGAACCCGTCACCGCTGTCGCCGAAGTGGGCGGTCCCCACGACTACACCTCGATCTTCTCCGCGCGCGGCGCCTGATCCGCATCACCCGACTGTGAAGCTACCGACTCGGTCGGCTGCGNGGCGAGCGTCTGCGATACCTGCTCGGGCCGCCCGTCGTTCTGATCGGCGGCCGCAGTGAGTACATCGATGTGCTTGTATCCGGGCAGCACCCACCTGCGTTCGTTCGGATGATCCTTCTCCGGCAACGGGATCCCGCCGCTCGCCACCAGCGTCACCACAGGATTGCGCGCGACACCGTCGCGGTGGAGATGCCCTTCGAAGCGGGTCGCCGATACGAGGTCGAACGGAAGCCTCGACGGGAAGTACCACTCGGTGAAATCCAGTGGTGGCTCCGACAGATTCCGCGCCAGCCCCGCGATCGACGTCACCTCGCTCCCCCGATCGGTGTACCGCGCCTCGTCGGGTGACGACGCCCCAGTGCCCACCTCGTCGTAGTCGAGCCACCGGTAGACGACTCCCGGATCCGCGAACACCGCCGGCGACGCCTTGAGCGCATCGCCGAAGAATCCCGACCCGAGCACCTCCGGCGTGGCGGGAACAGGAAACAGCTTGTCGCGCACGGGCGCCCCGGTAATGAATCCGACGCTCACCTGCAGGAACCCCAGCGGTTGCGAATTGTCGTCGAGGATCGCGCCGAGCACCGCCTCGTTGGTCGCGTTCAACGTCCGCACATCCGGGTCGCCCGTCGCGAACATCGCGTAGTCCCCCGACAACAGAGTGCGCAACGTCCAGTCGATGTTCGGGTTGTCGGGCATGCGCGGGACAATGCCGTCGGTGCTGTCCGGGTCCAGTCGCGCGGCGAGTCCGGTGAGTGCGAGCAGATTCGTCGTCTCGGGATTGATGACCGTGGGAAGTGCCAGCACCGGCGATGCCGTCGAGATGGAGCCGAAGAACGCATCGACTGGCGCCGAGACCGCTTCGGGCAGATCCGGGAGGGCACTCTGCCCGGGGGAGGGCGCTCCCGCCTCGATCACCGTATCGAGCGCAAAGTACCCGCCGCACTGGTTGTAACCGGCGTCGCCCGTGGTGGCGGGATCTCCGTCGAAGTCCCATTCCGCGAAGTAGCCGGTGATGAAACCACCGAGAGAATGTCCGCCGCACAACACTTTCCGTTTCCGCAGTTCCGGGTCGGAGAGTTCGTGACGCAGCAGGTCGTACTGGTCGCGCAGCGTCTGCTCGATGCCGACATGCGAGAGCCACGCGACGTCGGCGCCGCTCGCGTGGCCGGCGAATCGTCGCCCGTCCACTTCGGCACCGCGGAAGTAGTAGTCGGTCGCGGTGTCGAGCGAACCCGTCCGCAGTGCCGCCCGGGTACCGGTGTGGTCCTCGAGGCAGTTCGATCGCCGGTCGAGTGCCCAGAACTCGACGTGGGCACCACGGGCCGCGGCCGCGACGACGGTGTTGCGCGCGACGCTCTCGAACGCGCCCGCTCCCTCGAAGATCCCGGGCTGGGCGACGAGGATCCGGTCGGCGTCGGCCGAACTCTCCGGTCCGTCGGCCGACCGCCACCGCAGATACGACAACCGGTCGCACGCGGCGGGTCGCGGTCCCGCTTCCGCCGGCAGCGGCGCGGGTATCGACACTACGGACCCGAGCACCTCGCCGGCCAGCGGCGCCGACGAGTCATACGGCATTTCGGTGCGTCCGCTCGTCTCCGCCGACACCACCGATGCCGTCAGGACACTTCCCATCACCGCCGCAGCCATCGCGGCGCCCATCATTGCGCGCATCCCATCCCCCGATCGGTTCGTGCGTATTGAACACCGTTGCGGGAGTCGGGTCTACGGAAACAACAGAAGAACGGACCCGTCGGAGTTCACCGACGGCCCTTCATCGTCCGCGCAAGGGAGAGACATGCGCAGAGCGACGGTCCCTGCCGTTCGGGGGAGGTGGCAGGGACCATCACTCGAAGAGTCGGGATCTTCGATCCTTCCGTTGCGGGTGAAATGTGAGGGTGACATCCTGACCTGGGCATTTCCGTAACTTCGGGTCACATCTTCCGTTCTGCTCCCGTCCCGGCGGCCCCAGGAGGGCATGGTGCTAGGGTCGCCCGTGACACGGGGTGCTCCGCACGAGCGGGGCTGAGATCACACCCGTCGAACCTGACCAGGTAATGCTGACGAAGGGATGTCCCGACATGACCACGCCTGTACCCACATCGATCCGTCCCCTGCCCGCGCAGTGAAGGCGCGGCGGACTCTCGCCGGACTGCTCACCCTCGTCGCCGCACTCTCCGCGGTCGTCGGGTGCTCGTCCGATTCCGGGAGCGACACCATCCGATTCGCGTTGGACTGGACGCCCAACACCAATCACACCGGCCTGTACGTGGCGCAGCAGGAAGGTCTGTTCGCCGATGCGGGTCTCGACGTCGAGATCCTGCCGTACAACAACGCGACCCCCGACACCCTCGTCGACGCGGGTAGCGCCGAGTTCGGAATCTCCACGCATGCCACATCGACCATCGCCAGAGCCGCCGGGTCCCGGACCGTCGCGGTCCTCGCACCGCTGCAGCACTGGGCGACGGGGATCGCCGTGCGGGCCGACAACGCCGAGATCACGCGGCCGGCGGATCTCGACGGCAAGACCTTCGCGGGCTTCGCCAACCCTGGTGAGGACGAGATGCTCGCCGAAGTGATCCGCAACGACGGTGGTCGCGGTGAGTTCGAGAACGTGACGCTCGGGACGTCGTCGTACGAGGCCGTCTACTCGTCGACCGCCGACTTCACCGTGTCGTACCTGGCGTGGGAGGGTCTCGAGGCCGAGCACCGCGGCCTGCCCATGCGGTACTTCGGCTTCACCGACTACGGCTTCCCCGACGCGTACGCGATCGTCGTCGACGGCAACGAGGACTGGATGACGGAGAACCCGGAGCAGGCACGCGCTTTCGTGCAGGCGCTGCACCAGGGTTACCGGATCGCCGCCGACGACCCCGATCGTGGAGCCCGGGCTCTGCTCGAGGCGAACCCCGGGGCCTTCCCCGACGAGGAACTCGTCTACGAGAGCCAGCGCATGCTCGCCGCCGAGTACATGCGTGACGCCTCCGGCGCCGTCGGAGTCCTCGACGCCGGGAAATGGTCGGGCTATGCCCGGTTCCTGTACGAGAACGGCGTGCTGTCCGGACCCGACGGCAGCCCGTTGACGACCGAGCCGGACTGGTCGACCTATGTCACCGATGACTACCTCGAAGACCGATAGCATCGGCCGCGCACGTCGGCTCCTTCCCGCGCTGCTCATCGCCGGGGCTCTGGTCGCGATCTGGCAGTCGTACGTCGTGGTGAGCGGTGTCCGCCCGCAGGTGTTGCCCTCCCCCGCACGCGTTCTCACGCAGGGGTGGTCTCATCGCGTCGACATCGCCGGGCACGCCTGGTCCACTCTGCAGGTCACGATGGTCGGGTTCGCCGTGTCGCTGGCACTGGCGTGGGCCCTCGCGATCGTCGTAGACTTCTCGCCTTGGTTGCGGCGGGCCCTCGTGCCGTTGTTCGTGGTGTCGCAGACCCTGCCGATCATCGCGATCGCGCCGTTGATGATCATCTGGTTCGGTTTCGGACTGCTACCGAAGATCCTCGTCATCGCGCTGGTGACGTTCTTCCCCGTCGCGATCGGGCTGCTCGAAGGGTTCGCGGCGGCCGACCGGGAGGCGGGCGCGTTGCTACGCAGTATGGGCGCGTCGCGGTGGCAGCAGTTCCGTTACGTGCGCCTGCCATCCGCGCTCCCCCGCTTCTTCACCGCCCTGCGGATCGGCATCACCTACGCCGTCGTGGGTGCGGTGTTCGCCGAATACGTCGGCGCGACATCCGGTCTGGGCATCTACATGAGCACGCAGAAGAACTCGTTCCGCACCGATCTCGTGCTCGCTGCCGTAGTGGTGACCGCTGCTCTGTCACTCCTGCTGTACGCGCTGACGTTCGTCGTCGAACGGATGGTCGCGCCGTGGGCGCTCACGAGGGGTGAGAGATGAATGCGGTGACGGTGGCCTCGGTCCACAAGTCGTACGGCGACCGGGCGGTGATCGACGGCATCGACTGTGCTGTGGAGCCCGGCGAGTTCGTGTCCCTCATCGGGCCGAGTGGGTGCGGCAAGTCGACGCTGTTCTCGATCGTCGCGGGACTCGAGCAACCCGACACCGGAGAGGTTCTCGTCGGCGACTCCCCCGCGGCACCCGGGCAGGTCGCGCTGATGCCGCAGAAGGACCTGCTGTTCCCGTGGCGGACGGTGCTCGACAACTGCACACTCGGGCTCGAGGTGCAGGGTGTACAGCGATCCGACGCTCGTGCCCGCGCCCGCGAACTGCTGCCGACCTTCGGCCTGGCCGGCTTCGAGGACGCTGCCCCGCACCAACTGTCGGGCGGTATGCGTCAACGCGCGTCGCTCGCACGCACGGTGCTGCAGGGGCGCGACGTGCTCCTGCTCGACGAGCCGTTCGGCGCACTCGATTCGCTGACCCGCACCGAGATGCAATTGTGGTTGCAGCAGGTGTGGCAGCAGCATCGGTGGACGGTGCTGATGGTGACGCACGACGTCCGCGAGGCGGTGTTGCTGTCCGATCGGGTCGTCGTCCTCGGTCCGCGACCGACGCGGGTGCAGCACGAGGTGCGTGTGCACCTGCCCCGACCTCGAACCCTGGAGACGTGCGTGTCGAGCGAGTTCGTGGCGCTCGAACACGAGCTCATGGAGGTCCTGCACCGGTCACGACACGAGGAGCAGCAGAGGTTGCCCTCGGGATAGTCGCCGGCCGAACTGTTCGCCACCAGTGCATCCGCTACAAGATTCGCTATCCGCTACGGCAAATTGCTGTAGCGGATAGCGAGAGCGGTAGCGGATGCATCGGGGACGACCCCGGACCTGTGCCCCCAGTGGGACTCGAACCCACACTGTGCGGATTTTAAGTCCGCTGCCTCTGCCAATTGGGCTATAGGGGCGTGGGGATCACATTAGCGTTCACGACTGTCCACCACCGCGCCGGGGCGCGAGGTTCTTGAAGTACCGTGCGACGGGACGGCGTTCGTATCCTGTCCCCTCGTAGACGGAGGCCGGTACAGCCCGAGGACGGGACGCCACGCCCGGAGGGAGAGATCGAGTACGTCACTTCGTCGTTCGGCCGTGCAAGGTTCGATCCTCATTGCTCCTCGACCTCCTCGGATCCGACTTCGAATGTGCTCCTCGCCCGGGCTGTAACGCACCTCGATTTCCGGCCGACATCCTGCGGGGAGACAAGTACACAGCGGACAGCCGGGTGGTGAACCGGGCACGAAGAGAAGGACCATGGATGCGCTTCACGACCGCACGCCCACTGACCGGGCGACTCGCCACCGCAGTAGCCGTCATGGCCCTGGCAGCGACGCCGAGCCTGGTGGCCGCACCCTCCGCACAGGCCGAAGGCATCGTCTACCCCGCGTCCGTGAACGACTCCTTCTACAGCACCCCCGACGACATCGCCGATCGGCAGCCCGGTGACGTCCTCGCCGCGCGCGTCCTTCCGCCGCCGCTCGGATTTCCCGGCACCGACGCCGTCCAGTTGAAGTTCCGGTCGACGAACTCCGCCGGCGAACCGATCTCCGCAGTGACCACCGTGCTGTCCCCTCAGGGTGGGGCGCCGGGTCGTCCGCTCGTCTCGTACCAAGCCATCATCAACGCACTCGGGCTCGAATGCGCGCCGTCGACGGCGCTGTACGCACCGAACCCGCTGCGAGGGATCCGGGAGTCTCCCGGCCTGCTCATCGCGATCCAGCGCGGCTGGTCGCTGGCCGTTCCCGATCATCTCGGACCGAACAGCGCCTACGGCGCCGCGAAGGTCGGCGGGCAGATCACCCTCGACGGCATCCGGGCCGCGCAACGCTACGCACCGCTCGAACTCGCCGACAGTCCGGTCGGCATCGCCGGCTACTCCGGCGGCGGGATGGCGACAGCGATGGCCGCAGCACTCGCCCCGACCTACGCGCCCGAGATCCCGATCGTCGGCTCCGCCTACGGTGGCGTCCCGATGGACATCGGCGAGATGGCCCGGGAACTCGGCGAATCCGCTCATCCCGCCTTCGGATTGGCGATGGCGGCCGCCCTCGGCCTCGAACGTGAGTACCCGGACCGCATGCCGGTCAGCGAGCAGCTCAACGGTGCGGGGCGGGAACTGCGCGACCGCATCGCCAACGCGTGCACCAACGAAATCCTGCTCGCCGGTGCCGGTCGCAGCATGGCCGACGTCGCCGACGCGGCGGCGGGCCTTGCCCTGCTCGACAGCCCGACCGTGCAGGAGGTGCTGATGGAGAACAGCGTCGAGAAGGTCGCGACGGTGCCGAATGCCCCGGTGTACGAGTGGCATTCACCGACCGACGTGCTGATTCCTCTCGATGCGATCTCCACGACGCTGCGCAGGTACTGCGACGCCGGGGTGGCGGTGCGGACCGAACTCGTGCCGAGCCCGGATCACATCACTGCCGCCGTGATCGGCTTGCCGGGTGCGCTGGACTTCCTCGACGGCCGATTCGCCGGCGTTGCGCCGTCGTCGGACTGCGGGACGGTATGAACACCGCTCGGAGCGTGACTGGACGACAATTCCGTCGGACGTTCGCGGTCGGCGGCATGTCGCTTGCCCTGCTCGCGGTTCTTCCGGGCACGGCGTCCGCGCACCACCAGGAGTTCGTTCCCCTGCCGACCACATACTCGTTGGGGCGGGACCACTCGGTACCGTGCAGCGGGCAGCTGACCGGCCACGTGTTCGCCCCGCACCATCGACCGGGAACGATCCTCATCGATCTGTCCTGGTCGACGTTCTTGGGCGGTTCGTGCACCATCACCGCATTCGTCAACCACTGGGGAAGCAAGAGGAACGGCGTACGCGCCCTCGAGCTGACGTCGGCTCCCGGCGAACCCGGACACGCTCCCAGCGGACAGATCAGTATCGACATCGGTTCCGGCGATGCGGGAATGACAGTGACCACGGACAGCCTCAACACGACCTATCTCGACCCCGCCCGGTTCACCACTCGTTTCACGGTGCCCTGACGGGATTTCCGGTCGTCACAATCGTTTCCGCTCGATCCGGCCAGGACATGCATCAGGCCCGCCTCGAATGACGAGGCGGGCCTGATGGTGTCTCGGATCCCCTGGGGGACGGGAGATCGAATCAGATCACGGTGATACCGGTGGCCTGGGGACCCTCGGCACCCTGGCCGATCTCGAAGCGCACGCGCTGGTTCTCGTCGAGGCTGCGGTAGCCGCCCGACTGGATCTCCGAGTAGTGCGGATCAAAGAACTAGCGGGCGACGGACAGGGCGATGCCGTCGAGGATGTCGTGCTCGCTCACGACCAGCTCGGTGATGCCGGCTCGGCGGCCGAGTTCCTCGGCGAGGACCGTGGTGATGATCGAGCCGCCGCCGATGACGTCGACGCGGCCGGGATGCATCGGGCCGAGCGCCGCGCGCTTCTCGCGGGTCGCGGCGACGAGACCGTCGCACACCTCGCGCAGGCGGTCGAACGGCACCGACGACAAGTGGATCTTCTCGGAGTCGTACTCGTCGAGTTCGAGGGCGATCGCGGCGAGGGTGGTCATGGTGCCCGCGACACCCACCCAGGTGTGGGCCTGCTCGACCGGCACCCGCTCGAGCGCTTCGCGGATCTTGTCCGCCGCGACCTCCCGTGCCGCAGCGACCTGCGCGGCGGTCGGCGGGTCGTCGTGCAGGCACCGTTCGGTCAGCCGGACGCAGCCGATGTCGGTGGAGTAGGCGGCGTGCACACCGTCGGCGTCGCCGAGCACGACCTCGGTGGATCCGCCACCGAGATCGACGACGACGAAAGGCCCACGCGCGGAGTCGAGTTCGCCGACCGAACCAGCGAAGGACAGACGCGCCTCCTCGTCGCCGGTGATGACCTCTGCCTCGGCTCCGGGGATCACGGCACCGAGCACCTCGCGGGTCATCGCGAAGAAGTCCTCACGGTTGCTCGCGTCGCGCGTGGCCGAGGTGGCAACCATGCGAACGGCAGTGGCGCCGGTCTCGCGGATCAGGTCGGCGTACTCCACCAGCGCGACCCGCGTGCGTTCGATCGCCTCGGGTGCGAGACGACCGGTGGCGTCGACGCCCTGCCCGAGCCGCACGACCTTCATGAGGCGGGTGACGTCGGTGAGGGTGCCGTCCTTCGCGATGTCGGCGATCAGAAGGCGGATGGAGTTGGTGCCGCAGTCGATTCCCGCGACCCTCACTGTTCTTCTCCGCGCAGCTCGGCGTAGGTGGGCCAGTCGGCGGGGATCGCCGTGCCACGCAGACCGGCGTCGGCGGCGAGGGCTACGGATTCGTCGCCGAGCGGGTTGACGCCCGGTCCCTTCGCGAGCGAATGGGCGATCAGCACGTGCAGACACTTGACGCGTTCGGGCATGCCGCCGCCGGTGAAGTCGGTGCCGAGCGACTCGATCGCGTCGCGTTCGGCCAGGTACGACTCGTGGGCGCGCAGGTAGCCCGCAGCAAGTTCCTCGTCGGTGCCGAGGCGCTCGGTCATCTCCTTCATGACCCCGGCGGATTCCTGCCGGCTCGCTTCGGCTGTGAGGCGCGGGTCGGTGAGGTAGTACAGCGTCGGGAAGGGCGTGCCGTCGGGCAGCTTGGGCGCGGTCTTCACCACTCCGGGCGCACCGTCGGGGCAACGGTAGGCGATGGCCAGGACGCCGCGGGGTTCGCGCCCGAGCTGGGCGGCGACGGCGTCGAGGTCTTCTTGCGTGACGTGATCGGTCACCCGGGAACATCTCCTGGTTCTGGGGGTGCCACAGGCATCTGCTGGGGCACGGGTTCGGGCTCGGGTTCGGGTGCCGGTTCGGACACCGACAACCACAGGTCGCTGTACCAGGCGCCGGTCGTCGGCCGCTCGGGTTCGCGTTGCTCGCGTTCGGGTGGGGCGTCGCCCGGCAGTTGTACCTGGTAGGGAATGTCGCCGGGGACGACGAACCGCAGTCGCTCGCGGGCCTGGGCGCGGACCCAGGCCGGATCCTCCATGCGGGCCTTCTGCTCTTCGAGGGCCGCGATCTCCTGTTCGAGCTGCACGCGTTCGGCGGCGAGCTGCTCGGCTTCGGAACGCTGGCTCACGTAGGTGCGCAGCGGCACCGCGAGGGTGAGGGCGAGACCACACACGACGAGGGCGAGCACCACGGCGCGGCCGGTGGACAGGCCCAGGACGGTGCGTTCGGTGCGGGGGCGGCGGGAGTCGCGGGGGGCGCCGACCCGGGTGGGGCGGGCTCGCCCCGAACCACCGGGCCGGCCGCGGCCGGGCGACGAATGAACGGGGTCCTCGCGGCCGGCCGGCCGCGCACCCGCGTTCTCGGCCGAGTGTTCGGCCGGGGCGGTAGATCCCGTGGGCCGGACCCGGCCCGGACGCCGGACGCCCGACACACCCTCGGTGCGGGTGCGCCTCGCGCCGGGACGGGATCTACCGCGTTGACTCATGCCGGCGATCAGCCCTCGACGGAGAACCGCGGGAAGGCGAGCTCGCCGGCGTAACGAGCGACGTCACCGAGGGACTCCTCGATGCGCAGCAGCTGGTTGTACTTGGCGACACGCTCGGAGCGGGCGGGCGCGCCGGTCTTGATCTGTCCGCTGCCGACGGCGACGGCGAGATCGGCGATGGTGGTGTCCTCGGTCTCGCCGGACCGGTGGCTCATCATCGTCTTGTAGCCGTTGCGGTGTGCGAGGTCGACGGCGTCGAGGGTCTCGGTGAGGGTGCCGATCTGGTTGACCTTCACGAGCAGCGCGTTCGCGGCGCCCTTGACGATGCCGTCCTCGAGGCGCTCCGGGTTGGTGACGAACAGGTCGTCGCCGACGAGCTGGATCCTGTCGCCGATCTCCTCGGTGAGCGCGACCCAGCCCTCCCAGTCGTCCTCGCTGAGCGGATCCTCGATGGAGACCAGCGGGTACTGGCCGAGCAGCTCGGCGTAGAAGGCGCCCATCTCGGCGGCCGTGCGGTTCTGGCCCTCGAACTTGTAGCCGGTGCCCTCGGTGTAGAACTCGGTGGCCGCGACGTCCAGCGCGAGCGCGACATCGCTGCCCAGCTTCAGGCCGGTCTTGGAGATCGCCTCGCTGATCAGGTCGAGCGCGGCCTTGGTGCCCGCGACGTCGGGAGCGAAGCCGCCCTCGTCGCCGAGGCCGGTGGCCAGGCCCTTGCTCTTGAGCACTGACTTGAGGGAGTGGTAGACCTCGGCACCCCAGCGGAGGGATTCCTTGAAGGTCGGGGCGCCGATCGGGGCGACCATGAACTCCTGGACGTCGACGCCCGTGTCGGCGTGGGCGCCGCCGTTGAGGATGTTCATCATCGGAACGGGAAGGATGTGGGCGTTCGGGCCGCCGACGTAGCGGAACAGCTCGAGTCCGGACGACTCCGCGCCGGCCTTCGCGACGGCGAGCGACGCGCCGAGCAGGGCGTTCGCGCCGAGGCGGCCCTTGTCGGGGGTGCCGTCGGCGTCGAGGAGTGCCTGGTCGACGGTGCGCTGCTCGGTGGCGTCGAGGCCGATGATGGCCGGGCCGATCTCGGCGAGAACCGCCTCGACGGCCTTCTCGACGCCCTTGCCGAGGTAACGCTCGCCGCCGTCACGCAGCTCGACGGCCTCGTGCTCGCCGGTGGAGGCGCCCGACGGCACTGCAGCGCGGGCGAAACTTCCGTCCTCGAGCAGCACCTCGACCTCGACCGTGGGGTTGCCACGGGAGTCGAGGATTTCGCGGGCTCCTACCTGCTCAATGATGGCCACTGGCTGATTCTCCTTCGATGGACTGTCACGCTGCGGTGTCTGCACGCTGGGGACAGCCTAACGGTCGCGACCTGCGTGTGAGGCACAGGCGCGCTCGAGGCCCGGCGCGGTGCCGTCTACGGCCGCACTCCCACGCCGTAGGCGGCGGCGCGGTCGCGGACGAGCATCAGGTATTCGGTGGAGCGGTTGTAGGCCATCAGAGCGTTCGTCCAACCCTCCGCGGTGGTCAGGTCGCCTCCGCGGTCGCACAGATAGCGGCCCGCGGTCAGGGCCGCGTCGTCGATGTTGTCGGGGTCGGCGATGCCGTCGCCGTTCGCGTCGACACCCCATCGTTCCCAGGTCTCGGGGATGAACTGCATCGGCCCGACCGCCCGGTCGAGCACCGGGTCGCCGTCGAGGCGGCCACCGTCGGTGTCGCGGATCTCGGCGTTGCCCCGGGTGCCGTCGAGCGGGACACCCCGGATGGGCGGTGAGACGCTGCCGTCGGATCCGAGGGAGGCGCCGCCGAACCGTCCGTGGCTGCTCTCCACGTTGCCGATGCCGGCGAGGGTCGTCCACGACAGGCCGCAGTCGGGGGTGCCGACGGCCAGGACGGCCGCCGCGTGCCCGTACGCCTCGAGTGCGGTGGTGGGGATGCCCAGTTCGCGGGACTGTGATTCGGCCCAGTCGGCGAGCTGTGCTGCTGTGCGGCCGGGACCGTTCACGTCGATGGGCGGAACGGGCAGACCGGGTGCCGGCGGGACGCCGTCGGGGATCTCGACGGACGGTGGCCGGGGTGAGTGCAGAGCGGACTCGACCGCCACGAAGACGACGGCGACGAGTGCACTGAGCAGGACCACCGGCCACAGCCAGCGTCGGGGTTCTCGATCGGACGGCACCCCTCCATATTCCACAAATGTCACGATCGGGGCCCGAGCCGTCACCAAGTCGCGGCACTGCGGCCCGGAAAAGAGCCTTCAGGAGATGTCCGAGGCGACTGCCGAGGAAGGGAGTTCGATCTGCTTCATATGGAGCATCTTCTCGAGGTCCGCGGGCGGTTGCGGCTTGCTCAGGAGGAATCCTTGGGCTCGATAACAACCGAGGCCGAGCAGGGTGCGCGCTGCCGCGGACGATTCCAACCCCTCGGCGACGACGTCGAGTCCGAACGCGGAGGCCAATCCGATGATCGACTCGACGATGACCCTGTCGCTCGGACTGCGTTGCAGGTTGAGAACGAAGGCCTTGTCGATCTTGAGAACATGAACCGGCAGAGACTTGAGGTGAGCGAGCGAACTGTACCCCGTACCGAAGTCGTCGATCGCGCAGCACACTCCGAGGCGGTCGAGACGCCGCAGAGTCTTGCGCGACCGTTCGAGGTCGCTGACGACGACGTATTCCGTGATCTCGAGGCAAAGTGACGATTTACCGAGATCGAACTCCTCCAGGATCTCCTCCACCATCTCGACGAAACCGATACCGACCAACTGCGCCGGCGACACATTGACACTCATACGGAGTTCCAGTCCGGGTACCGTTCGACGCCACTGCGCCAATTGGGCACAAGCGGTGCGCAGCACCCAACGACCGAGCTCACCCGCAAGGTTCGTGGATTCGGCGACTTCGATGAACTCCGCCGGCTGAAGCCGGCCGAGCACCGGATGATCCCAGCGCACCAAGGCTTCCACACCGAGTATCCGCCCGTTCCGCAGGTCGAATTCCGGCTGGTACTCGAGAACGAGTTGATCATCGCCTATCGACCTTCGCAGACTGAGCTCGATGAGGTTACGACGTTCGCTGGCTCCCTGCATGTCCTCGGTATAGGCCTCGACGCCGTTACCACCTTTGCTCTTCGCTCGCATCATCGCTTCATCGATACGTCCGAGCAGTCCCACCGGATCCAGCCTGCCCGGTTCACCGACTGCGACGCCGAGGCTGGCACATCGACTCACCACCTGGGTTCCGAGTTGAACCGACATTCCGACGACCCAGCGCAGTTCCTCGGCCTTCTCGCATGCTTCCTCGAGGGACAGCGGACCGCCGAAGACGATCACGAACTCGTCTCCGCCCAGACGAGCCACCACGTCGTCGGGACCACAAACCCGACTCATCCTCTGTGCGGTCCTGCACAGGAAGATGTCCACTGCCGTGTGGCCGAGAAAGTCGTTGAGCGGCTTGAGTCTGTCCACGTCGAGGAACACGGCGGCTACCGGCCCCGGTTCTTCCGGGCTCAGACGCTTTTCGAGATGATCGAGAAGAGCACGCCGACTCGCCAACCCCGTGAGGTCGTCATGGAAGGCCGCGTCGCGTAGTTCCCACTCGGCGCGGACTCGGGCCTGCACCTGGGTCAACATGGCGGCGATCATGGTGAGCGTGTAGATCTCGTCCTCGGTCCAGACTCGATCACCGATCTTGATGAAACCCAGGGTGCCTGTGGTGATCTGTCCGGATATCAGAGGTACAGCAGCGACGGAAACCTCGGGTACGCCGGATCCGGCCCTTACACGGTCGGCGTAGGCGGCGCCCGACTGTGCAGGACGGCTGACCGACGGCTCCTTCATGTGTTCGGTGAGAGCGAAGATCTCACGAAGGTGCCCTGGCGATCTTGCCTCACATCTCATTGGAACGGAAGCATTTTTCGTCAACGGTTAGATCATCGACACCCTTACTTCCCGGCATCCCGCTCCATGGTTAACAACCAACGGCGATGGGCCGAGCCTTCTGGAACGCGATAGTGCATCCGATGGCGTGGCAGGCGAACTGGCGGTATTCACGCAGCCGCGGCGCCTGGGGCTAGAAGGCCCTCGATGCCCAGGAGCCCCGCGCCTGCGCCGTGGTCGACGGGGACACTGTTCCGAACAGTAACGGGTTCGTGACGGTCACCGCGTAGTTACCCAAAAATCCAGATGTGTGTTTGGTGCAATTTCTTCGTTCTTCCAGTACGAGAATGCGGTTCATCTAATATCTTACCGAGGCCAGAACATCGACCATTCCTCCGCCGTAAGGTCGCGGTCCACATGTCCTTCGTCCCGCGCGGTGATCTCGGCCGCTCGGACAGCCGCAATGAACCTCAGAGTGACCGAGCGAAGTGCTTCTTCCGCCCCGCCCTCGCCGATACGAACGGTACGCAACTCCGGAGGGATGAGTCGATTCGGCAGCCCCGCCCGCCGAGCACGTTCGATCACCTTTTCAGCCAGCGCCAGAGACGGCTGGGACATCGCAATCCCGTCGAGGCACGACGTGCGTGCCTTCTCCGTCTTCTTCGCGATCTCCCACGCCGCTTCCTGCTCCGCGACGTCGAGCGGACCGGTGTGCCCGTTGGTCAGGTGCGGGCTGCGCGCGGCCAGCTTGGCGACGAGCGTCGCCGCCACGTCGTCGACCGTGAACTGCCCGTTCGCCTCGGCGATCCGGGAGTGGAACAGCACCTGCAGCAGCAGGTCGCCGAGTTCTTCGCGGAGCTCGTCCGGATCACCCGACTCCACGGCGTCGAGAACCTCGTAGGTCTCCTCGATCAGATAGCGGCGCAGACTCTCGTGGGTCTGGGTGACCTCCCATCCCCCGAACGACCACAGTCTGTCCATCACGGCCGCCGCCTCGGCGAGAGCGGTGTAGTCGGTCATGCATTCACCGTCGCCGCGCTGTTCAGGTCCACCGAGCCCTGCGGCTTGCCGTCGAGGGCGAGCAGGAAGTCGGCGATGTACTGCAGCAGCGCCACGTCGCGCACCCGATCCGATCCGACCCCGCCGGTCCGCGGGATCGGCAGCTGCACGAGACCGCTCGTCGCGCGGTACTGCGCTCCCGGGTACAACCGCTTGAGCCGCATCTGCTTCGAGTCGGGCAGCTCCATCGGCGAGATCCGGATCTGGGTGCCGGTGACCGCGACCTCCTCGAGGCCGTACTCGCGGCACAGCAACCGCAACCGGCCGACGGACACGAGCCGCTGCACCTCATCGGGCAGCGGACCGTAACGGTCGACGAGTTCGTCGACGACCGTGGCGATCGCGGCGTCGTCGTTCGCGGCGGCGAGCTTGCGGTACGCCTCGAGGCGCAGCCGGTCGGATGCGACGTAGTCGGCCGGGATGTGCGCGTCGACGGGAAGGTCGATCCGCACCTCCTTGGGCGCTTCGTCGGTGGTGACCGTGCGGCCGTCGGCCGCGGCCCGGTATGCCTCGACGGCCTCGCCGACGAGCCGCACGTACAGGTCGAAGCCCACGCCGGCGACGTGGCCGGACTGTTCGGCACCGAGAACGTTACCGGCGCCGCGGATCTCGAGGTCCTTCATGGCCACGGCCATACCCGCGCCGAGATCGGAGTTCTGCGAGATCGTGGCGAGTCGGTCGTAGGCGGTCTCCGTCAGCGGCTTCTCCGCCGGATACAGGAAGTACGCGTAGCCGCGCTCACGCGAACGCCCGACGCGGCCGCGCAACTGGTGCAGCTGCGACAGACCGAGCGAATCCGCACGTTCGACGATGAGCGTGTTGGCGTTCGAGATGTCGAGGCCGGTCTCGACGATCGTCGTGCACACCAGCACGTCGAACTCGCGCTGCCAGAAGCCCTGCACCGTCTTCTCGAGCGTCTCCTCGTTCATCTGCCCGTGCGCGACCGCGACCCGCGCCTCGGGGACGAGATCGCGGAGTCGCTTGGCGGCCTTGTCGATCGAGCTCACCCGGTTGTGGACGTAGAAGACCTGGCCGTCGCGCAGCAGCTCTCGGCGGATCGCCGCGGCGACCTGCTTGTCGTTGTAGGCACCCACATAGGTGAGGATCGGGTGCCGCTCCTCGGGCGGGGTGAGGATGGTCGACATCTCGCGGATCCCGGCCATGCTCATCTCGAGGGTTCGCGGGATCGGTGTGGCCGACATCGTGAGCACGTCGACGTGCGTGCGCAGCGCCTTGATGTGTTCCTTGTGCTCGACGCCGAAACGCTGCTCCTCGTCGACGATCACGAGACCGAGGTCCTTCCAGCGGATCCCGGTCTGGAGCAGGCGGTGGGTGCCGACGACGATGTCGACGGTGCCGTCGGCCATGCCCTCGGTGATCGCGCGCGAATCGGATGCGTCGGTGAACCGGCTCAGCCCCTTCACCGTCACGGGGAAAGCCGCCATCCGCTCGGTGAAGGTCTGCAGGTGCTGCTGCGCGAGCAGGGTCGTGGGGACGAGCACCGCGACCTGCTTGCCGTCCTGCACGGCCTTGAAGGCCGCACGCACCGCGATCTCGGTCTTGCCGTAGCCGACGTCGCCGATCACGACGCGGTCCATCGGCACCGCCTTCTCCATGTCGGCCTTGACCTCGGAGATCACCGTGAGCTGGTCCTGTGTCTCCGTGAAGGGGAAGGCGTCCTCCATCTCCTTCTGCCACGGCGAGTCGGGCGCGAAGGCATGGCCGGGCGAGGCCTGCCGCGCCGCGTACAGCCGCACGAGCTCGCCGGCGATCTCGCGAACCGCCTTGCGCGCCTTGCGCTTGGTGTTGGCCCAGTCGGATCCGCCGAGCTTGCTGACGGACGGCAGCTCACCGCCGACGTACCGAGAGAGCTGGTCGAGCTGCTCCATCGGCACGAACAGCTTGTCGCCGGGCTGGCCCCGCTTGCCGGGCGCGTACTCGATGACGAGATACTCGCGGCGGGCACCACCGACCGTGCGCTCGACCATCTCGACGAACTTGCCGATGCCGTGCTGGTCGTGGACGACGAAGTCACCGGCGTTCAGGGCGAGCGGGTCGACCTGGTTGCGACGCTTGACTGGAGTCTTGCGGCCCTCGGTGACCACGCGGTTACCGGTGAGGTCGGCCTCGGTGACGACCACCAGCCCCGGCACCACGTTGTCGTCGTTGCCGGGGAGGACGACGCCCTCGTGCAGGCAACCGCGCATGACGCCGACCTGCCCGCGCACCGGTTCGGTGCCCGGTTCGAGCTTCGCGGCGGGGACCTCGTTCTCCTTCAGCCGCTCGAGGATGCGCTGTCCGGTGCCCGCACCGGCGACGACGATCACCGCGCGGCCCCCCGCGGTGACGTGGGCGCGCAGGTTCACGAACAGCATCGACAGCAGGTCCTCGGAGCCGCGGACCTCGGGGGCCGGCTGCACGTCGAGGACGAGTTCGGTGTCGGCACCGGAGGCGAGCGGGCTGAGCGTCCACCACGGTCTGCCCGCGGCCTGCGCGGCCTCGCGCACCTGACGCAGCGACCGGTAGGCCGACGCGCCGAGATCGAGCTTCCGGCCGTCCACCCCGTTGAGGTTCGAGGTGTCGAGCGGCGCCGCACCACCGATCGAGGCGGCCGTCCACGACGCCTCGAGGAACTCCTGCCCGGTGCGGGCGAGATCGCTCGCACGGGTGCGGACCTTCTCCGGGTCGCAGATCAGCACGTGCGCCCCGGCGGGCAGAACGTCGGTGAGCAACTGCAACTCGCCGGGCTGCAGCACCGGCAGCAACGCTTCCATGCCCTCGACGGGGATGCCGCCGGCCATCTTGTCGAGCATCTCGACGAGCGCCGCATCGGCCGGGTTGTCCTCGGCGAGCTGCGCGGCGCGGGCCTTGACCTCGTCGGTGAGCAGCAGTTCGCGGCACGGCGGCGCAACGAGCACCGGCACGTCGACCTCGGAGATCGAACGCTGGTCGGCGACGGAGAAGCAGCGAAGTTCGGTGACCTCGTCGCCCCAGAACTCGACGCGGACCGGATGGTCGGCGGTGGGCGGGAAGACGTCGAGGATGCCGCCGCGCACCGCGAACTCACCGCGCTTGCCGACCATGTCGACGCGGGTGTACGCCAGTTCGACGAGCCGCTCGACGAGTTCCTCGAAGTCGTGTTCGGTGCCGACCCGCAGCGTGACGGGGTCGATCTCGCCGAGTCCGGGAGCCATCGGCTGCACCAGCGACCGCACGGTGGCGACGACGACCCGCAGTGCGGGCCCGAGATCGCGATCGTCGGGACGCGCGAGGCGACGCAGGACGTGCAGGCGACGGCCGACCGTGTCGGCGCTCGGCGACAGGCGCTCGTGCGGCAAGGTCTCCCACGAGGGGAACTGCGTGACGCCCTCGCCGAACATCTCGGTGAGTTCGGCGGTGAGATCGTCGGCCTCGCGTCCGGTGGCGGTGACCACGAGCAGAGGTGTCTTCTCGGCCAGCGCCGCCGCGACGAACGGCCGCGCGGCGGGTGGGGCGACGATCTCCTGTTCGGCGGAACCGGCGAGCTCGCCGATCCTGCGCAGTCTGTCGTCGGCCAGCGCGATCCGCGCCAATCCGGACAGTGGGACAGCGGCCGGGGGCACAGCAGACAAGGAAGGCGCTCCTGAGTGTGGGACGAGAACCTTGTCGAGTCTATTCCGCTGTTCCCCGCGCGTCACCGCGCCGGGGCGTGAAACGCGCTACCGCGCCGGGGCGTGAAACGCGCTACCGCGCCGGGGGCGTGAAACGCGCTACCGCGCCGGGGGCGCGAGGAGGTCGGCGCTGTTTGCACCGAGGTCGCGCGCGGCCCACTCGGCCAGCCGTGCGAACAGTTCGTCGTCGTCCGCCTCGCGCCGGGTGTCATCGTCGGCGAGCCAGCGACGGCGCACCATTCTCAGCAGTGCCGCGCGGGTGCGGACGGGATCGGCGTCGAGCGCGAAGGTGACGAAAGCGTCGGGTGTCCACGCTTCGATACCCGATCGTTCCAGTGCCCCGGTGAGCTCGGGGTCGGCGGTGACGACGGCGTCGGCGTGGCACAGCAGCGCCACCGAGGTCACGTGTGCCTCCCTCGGTCCCGTCACGTGCGGCACCTCGCGGAGCACGGTGGTGGGCCAGACCACCCGGGCGTCGGGGAAGGCGCGGTCGAGTTCGGCGAAGAGGAAGTCGCGGGCGGGACGCAGCAGTTCCTGCGGCAGTCGGCGGTCCACTTCCGCGATGATTCCGTCGCTCCAGAAGGGTTGGTAGAGGCCGTCTTCGGTAAGGGCGAGCGCCACATCGCGCAGGCGGGGGCGGGCGAGGACCGTCGCATCGAGCACCACTCGAACCGGCATCGTCACCCTTCGTCGAACCGTCGGAACGGACCGTACCGTGCTGCCGCGGCGGGCCGCGTCATGCTGTCAGAACGGGTCGTACAGTCCTTCGCGCCGCGTGAGATCGGCGAGTCCGTCGAGGACCGTCGTGACCACCTCCGCCTGCTGCTTCGCGAGGTCGAGGACGTCGGAGCGCAACACCCGCCGGTGCAGGCCGTGGAAGTCGGCGGAGAGTGCGCCCGTGTCGACCAGGCGCGCGACGTGCCGGCGGGAGCAGCCGAGGACGTCGGCGGCCTGGGCGATGGTGAGCAACGACGGCACGACACCGATCGTCACGGCGGTGTCGGACCCGAACCGGTCGAGCAGACCCGCCAGCGCCGCGGGGGCCTCCTCGGCGGAGAACGGCCCGAAGGTCACGACTGCAGCCGCAGACGGCGCTCCACGAACTGCCGGAAGTATTCGAGCTTGTTCGCCGGCACCAGCGCGGGCAGGATCATCTGCCACATCGCACCGGTCTGCTCTGCGAGCCGTTCGGTCGCCTTGAGAGCGTTCGCCATGATCCGGGCGCCCATCGCCTGTTCGAGCAGCAGCAGGGAGACCGCGTGGACGTCGACGTCCTCGACGAGGTCGCCCTCGTCGGCGGCCCGGGCCGCGAGCTCCTGCAGGTTGTTCTGCCAGATCTCGTAGGGCCGGTGCTCGGTGCCCTGGTAGTCGCCGATCTCGACCAGCAGCCGGAACATCGCCCGCACCACGGAATCGGTCTCGGACATGTCGACGTGCAGGACCGACAGGTCGATCAGTGTCTCGAGCGCCGGGGAACGGCGGTCCATCTTGGACTCGGCGGCGGCCTCGAAGCGGAGATAGCCGGAGTCGATCACCCCGCGCGCCAGTTCTTCCTTCGAACCGAAGTGGAAGTACAGCGCACCCTTGGTGACGCCGGCCTCCTCGATGATGTCGCCCAGGTTCGCGTCCGCGTACCCGTCGCGCACGAAGATCGTCGCTGCGCCCTGCAGCACCGATTCGCGTGTCACCTCTGCGCGTACTTGTCGTCCCACCACAGCCTGCCTTCTCACGGGTATCCCAACGATAACGCCGCTTACCTGAAAGTAGAGAGCAGACGGTCCCGGAAACGAGAGGACTATTCGGAAACCGGGGGTTCCCCGAGCTTCGGGTCCGCTTCCAGACCGATGAGGCCGTTCCAGCACAGGTTCACGAGGTGGGCCGCGACGTCCTCCTTCGACGGAGTGCGGCGGTCGAGCCACCACGTCGCAGTGGTGGCGACCATGCCGACGAGAGCCTGGGCGTAGAGCGGAGCGAACTCCGGGTTGAGCCCCCGCCGGGAGAAGTCGCCGGTCAACAGCTTCCCCACCTGACGCATCGCCTCGTTGAGCAGACTCGAATAGGTGCCTTCCTCGGCGGACATCGGCGAGTCGCGCACGAGGATGCGGAAGCCGTCGGTGCGCTCCTCTATGTAGGTGAGCAGAGCGAGCGCGGCCCGCTCGACGCGGATCCTCGACCGGTTGCGGGTGAGGCTCTCGGTGACCATCGACATCAGCACGGTCATCTCGCGGTCCACGACCACCGCGTAGAGACCTTCCTTACCGCCGAAGTGCTCGTAGACGACCGGCTTGGAGACCTGCGCCCGCTGGGCTATCTCCTCGATGGAGGTGCCCTCGTAGCCGCGCTCGGCGAACAGGGCGCGACCGATTTCGATGAGCTGTTCCCGACGCTGCGTGCCCGTCATCCGGATCCGCGGAGTGCGCTCGGTTCGCTTCTGCGACGCCTGCGACACAGGTCCTCCTTCGGCGGCGGGACGTACTCGAACGTTCGACAGCCTATCCATTCCCGATCGCGCCACCCCAGGTTCGACGTCGACGCCGTCTCGTGCGAGGATCAGGGGCGCACGCCCGCCGGTTCCGCCGCGGGGGTGTGGCAATCCGCCGTGGTGTAATCGGCAGCACCTCTGATTTTGGTTCAGATAGTTCAGGTTCGAGTCCTGGCGGCGGAGCGGGAACCGTCCCGGGGAGCCTCAGCGCTTCCCCGGTGTACGCACGGACCGGCGTACAGAAACGTGTCGAGGGAGCTACATGCAGGTGCAGACCGCGATCGTCGTGCTGGCAGCCGGAGCAGGAACAAGGATGCGGTCGAAGACACCGAAGGTGTTGCACACCCTCGGTGGACGCACGATGCTCGCTCACTCCCTGTACGCCGCCGCCGCACTCGGACCCGACCATCTCGTCACCGTCGTCGGGCACCGCCGCGAGGAGGTCTCCGCCGAGGTGAGCGCCGTCGCCGCGGATCTCGACCGCGAGATCCGGGTGACCGTCCAGGAGGAACAGCTCGGCACCGGCCACGCCGTGGAGTGCGGCCTCGGTGCCCTCCCCGACGACTTCGACGGCACGGTCGTCGTCACCGCCGGCGACGTCCCGCTGCTCCGCTCCGACACCCTGCAGGAACTGCTCGACGCGCACCTCGACACCGAACCTGCCGCCGTCACCGTCCTCACCACGACGGTGTCCGAGCCGACCGGCTACGGACGCATCGTGCGCACCACCGACGGCGACGTCGCCGGGATCGTCGAGGAGAAGGACGCCTCGCCGACGCAACGCGCGATCCAGGAGATCAACACGGGCGTGTACGCCTTCGACGCGGCCGCGCTGCGATCCGCGCTCGGCAAGCTGAGCGCCGACAACTCGCAGGGCGAGCTGTACCTGACCGACGTCGTGAAGATCGCCCGCAATGAGGGCCACACCGTCCGCGGACTCCACACCGACGACGCGGTGCAGGTCTCCGGCGTCAACGACCGCGTCCAGCTCGCCGCACTGACCACCGAACTCAACCGGCGCCTGCTCGAGCACTGGATGCGCGAGGGTGTCACGGTGATCGACCCGGCTTCGACGTGGATCGACGTCGACGTCGTGCTCGGCGCCGACGTCACCATCCACCCGGGTGTGCAGTTGCGCGGCCGCACGGTGATCGCCGACGACGCGGAGGTCGGCCCCGACACGACGCTGACCGACGTGCAGGTCGGCGCCGGCGCCACCGTGGTGCGCACCCACGGCTCCGACGCCGTGATCGGCGCGGAGGCCACCGTCGGCCCGTTCACCTACCTGCGCCCCGGCACCGAACTCGGCGCGTGCGGCAAGCTCGGTGCCTTCGTCGAGACGAAGAACGCGCAGATCGGAGCGCATTCGAAGGTCCCCCACCTCACTTATGTCGGCGACGCGGAGATCGGCGAGCACTCCAACATCGGGGCATCGAGCGTGTTCGTCAACTACGACGGGGTGAAGAAGTACCGCACGGTCGTCGGATCGCATGTCCGGACCGGGTCGGACACTATGTTCGTCGCTCCCCTCACGGTGGGCGACGGCGCCTACACGGGCGCCGGAACAGTACTCCGTCGCGACGTTCCTCCGGGGGCGCTGGCGGTGTCGGGTACGCCACAGCGCAATATTGACGGGTGGGTCCAGCGAAATCGCGCCGGTACCCCCGCTGCCGAGGCAGCATCGAGAGCACAGCAGCCGCACGACCACGATCGCCAGAAGGACGGCCAGAACCAGTGACCAATTGGATCGACAACCAGAAGAACTTGATGCTCTTCTCCGGCCGGGCCCATCCCGAGCTGGCAGAGCAGGTCGCGAAGGAACTGGGCGTCCCCCTCACCCCGCAGACGGCACGGGACTTCGCGAACGGTGAGACGTTCGTGCGTTTCGAGGAGTCGGTGCGCGGTTCGGATGCCTTCGTGCTGCAGAGCCATCCGTTCCCGCTGAACCAGTGGGTCATGGAGCAGCTCATCATGATCGACGCGCTCAAGCGTGGTTCGGCCAAGCGCATCACCGCGATCCTGCCGTTCTACCCCTACGCCCGTCAGGACAAGAAGCACCGCGGCCGCGAGCCCATCTCCGCCCGCCTGATCGCCGATCTGCTCAAGACCGCCGGCGCCGACCGCATCATCACGGTCGACCTGCACACCGATCAGATCCAGGGCTTCTTCGACGGTCCGGTCGACCACATGCACGCACAGGGTCAGCTCGCCGAGTACATCCGCGGCAAGTACGGCGTCGAGAACATCGCCGTGGTCTCCCCCGACTCCGGTCGCGTGCGGGTGGCCGAGAAGTGGGCCGACACCCTCGGTGGCGCGCCGCTGGCGTTCATCCACAAGACCCGCGACCCGCTGGTGCCCAACCAGGTCAAGTCGAACCGCGTGGTCGGTGAGGTCGAGGGCCGCACCTGCATCCTGATCGACGACATGATCGACACCGGTGGCACCATCGCCGGCGCCGTGAAGATCCTCAAGGAGGCCGGCGCGGGCGACGTCATCATCGCCGCCACCCACGGTGTGCTCTCCGACCCGGCCGCCGAGCGCCTCGCTTCGTGCGGCGCCAAGGAGGTCATCGTCACCAACACGCTGCCGATCCCGCCGGAGAAGCAGTTCGACTGCCTCACCGTGCTGTCGATCGCTCCGCTGCTCGCGCAGACGATCCGCGAGGTCTTCGAGAACGGCTCGGTCACCTCGCTGTTCAACGGGGTCGCCTGACCTTCCGCTCGACGACGGGGCAGACTTGTCCGGGTGTTCACCGGATTTCCCGTCGCGGCCCTCGACTTCTACGACGATCTCGAGGCCGACAACAGCAAAGCATTCTGGGCCGCGCACAAAGCCGTCTACGACGACTGCGTGCGCGGCCCGATGCTTGCCCTACTTGCGGAACTCGAGGAGGAGTTCGGGGAGGGCAAGGCCTTCCGCCCGTACCGCGACGTGCGGTTCAGCAAGGACAAGCTGCCGTACAAGACCCACCAGGGCGGATTCGCCTCCGTCGCGCAGAGCGTCGGCTACTACGTCGAGATCAACGCCGCCGGGTTGCGGGTCGCCGCCGGCCTGTTCCACGGCTCGTCCGATCAGATCGCCGGTTACCGGACCGGGGTCGATCACGACCGTCGCGGCCCCGAGCTCGGGAGGATCGTGCGCAAGCTCGAACGCGCGGGATACGAGATCGGCGGCGACCGGTTGAAGTCCCGGCCGCGCGGCGTGGGCGCCGATCATCCCCGCATCGAACTCATGCGTCACCGGTCGCTGTGGGCCGGTCGCACCGAGATCTCCCCGCCGTGGATCGACAGTCCGCGCACCCTCGAGGAGGTGCGTTCGGCGTGGCGTGAGTTCCGGCCGCTGGTGCGCTGGCTCACCGCTGCTACCACAACGTGATCCGGCAGACCGGGTGGTATGGAAATGCTGTGTGGCGCAATGGTTTGAAGGACGCGCCGGGACGGGGATGATCTTCGTCACGCCGCGTGAAATCGTCGCAGGTCGTGCGAGACCCCCCTCCCCTGCGTAACTCGGCTTTCACCTAAAGTGGCACCTCGTGACCGACGCGCAAACTCTCGAAGCCCCTACGGAAAACGCGACAATCCGAACGGTCCGACGATGGTCGCCGGGTGCGTGCGTCTGGTGCGGCGACACCGACTCTGTCGAGGTCTTCCGCAACGAACCTCGCTGTGCCACATGCCGTAAGCACGAAGCCGTCATCGACGAGGCCCGCAAGTTCATGGGCATGTACGGCCTGCGCCCCATCGGCGGCACCCTGCAGTCCGACGACGAGGAGGAATACGAGCACCGCCTCGCCGCCCGCGAGGCCCGCCGCGCCCTCAACGACATCCGTCTCGCCGAGCAGCCCGACCCGGCGCTCGTGCGCAAGGCCTTGCGTCCCCGCGCCGCCGCGATCACGGAGGGCCACACCGGTTCCTCCGCGCAGACGTCGACGCGTCCGGCCTCCGCGACCCGCAGCTCGTCCGCTTCGGCCAAGCCGGCGAAGTCCGCGGCTCCGGTCCGGACGGGCGCCGTGGACGTCGAGGAGATCCAGACCCGGGCCCTCGCGCTGCTCGATCAGCTCTCCGCGATCGACGCGCAGCTCGCGCTCGTCGCCGAGCAGAACGGCCTCGCCGCCCGCGCCCGCCGCAGCGATCTGGAGAAGCAGAAGGCGACGATCCTGCGCACCCTCGCCGCACTCGAGAAGGCACGTCTGAGCGCATCCGGCAGCTAGTCGCCGGCTCACACCACCGCAGCCCCGTCCCGCTCCGTCGAGTCCGCTCGACGGTCCGATGCCGGGGCTGCCGTCGTTACCGCACGTCACGACGGTTGTCGTTACCGCACCTCACGACAACGGACCAGGTAGTCTGTGATCGACCAAGAGCCTGTCGGGGGCACTGCTCGGGCCTTCCCGCCTGTGCAGATCCGGGCTGAAGCCTTCCGAAGGAGTGCGCGTGAGTGTTTCCGACTCCCCTCGCGTCGGTGCACCCGCGTGGCGTTCCTTGTCCTCGGCTCTGGCGCGGCCCCGATTGTTCGCGTGTCTCGACCGGTGCTCCACGCTGACGGTGATCGACGCTCCCTCGGGTTTCGGCAAGCGGACGCTCGTCGCGGGATGGCTCCATCGGGGCGGCGCACCCGACCACACGATCGTCTGGGTTCCCGAACTCACGGCGTCCGGCGACGGCGACCTGCCCGAGCATGTGCTCGCGGTCCTCGCCGATCACCCGGCCGTCGAGGTCGCCGGCGACGGTCCCGACGATTCCCCGTTCGAGCGCGTGGTCCGTACCTTCCGCGATCTGGGGTCGCCCTGCCTGCTCGTGCTCGCCTGTGTGTCGCCGCAGAACTCGGCCGAGGTGCTCGAAGCAACCCTTCGGCTGCTCGACCGGTGCCCCCTGCTCGATGCGATCGTCTGCCTGCCGGGAAACAGCACCGACATGACCGAGGTCGTCCTCCGCGGGATCGACTCCACGTACGTCCCGGCGGCCGATCTCGCGTTCACCATCGAGGAGACGACGACGCTGTTGCGCGACGCCGGACCGGAGCGCTCCGACAGCGAGTGCGAGGTCGTGTGTCGCGTGCTCGGTGGTGTGCCCACCCTGGTCTCGGCGGCCGCGGCCGTCGCCCGGAGCCGGCCCCAGCGCCTGATCGACTCCCGTGGACTGCCGACCCCGGCCTTGGCCCGCCTCGTGCGGACGTATGTGGAGAGCCTGCTCGACGAACTCGACGACGCGCACCGCGAGTTCGCGTTCTCGGTCGCCGCTGCCCACAGCGTCACCGCCGAGCGGGCGGCCGAACTGACGGGCGCGGCGGACCCCGAGGCCGCACTCGCGACGCTCGCCGCGGCCGGCCTCCTGATGGATTCGCCCTTCGACGATCCCCGGACGTGGCGGTGGCCCGACGCCGTCCGCTCGTGCGTGCTCGACATCTCCCGCCGAGAGCAACCCGGACGTGTCGACGCCCTGCTCGTCGAACTCGCCCGGGCCCATCGCGACGCCGGCAGGCCCGCCGAGGCGTCGATCTATGCCGTCGAGGCCGGCGACTGGGAGACCGCCGTGGCGATCGTCGAGGAATCCTGGGCGCGCATGGTCGACAGTTCTTTCGACGTTCTCGTCAAGGTGCTTCGGCAGATCCCCGACCAGGAGCTCGGCGACCATCCGTCGGTCCAGGCAGGTCGCGCGCTGTTCACACAGATGCTCGACGAACATTCGATCCTGCACGCCTCCCTGCCCGCGGATCCCGACGAACTCACCGAGCTCGGGAAGACACCCGGCGCCGCGCAGGCCCTCTACGTCGCGACGGTGCAGACCCTGACCCTGCGGGTCTCGGGCGAATTCGGTGAGGCCGCGCGGTTGACGCTGCTGTTGCGTCCGCTCGTCGATTCGATCCTCGAACACCGGCCCGACGATCTCGGTCCGCAACTGCCGCTGCTGCGCGTGCAGTGGGCGATCACGCTCCAGCTCGCCGGATATCTGACCGAGTCCACCACCGTCTTCCGCCGCGCCTACCGCGGTGCGTACGCCGTGAACATCGCCTTCGTCATCCAGAACGCCGCGGGCAGCTCGGCGCTGAACTGGGCGGTGACGGGCGACAATCCGCGCGCCCGGGAATGGCTGCGCATCGAGAGCAACGCCGAGCCCACCGAGGGTCGCTGGGGCGAGATGGTCAAGGTGGGTGGTCGCGTGGCGTCCGCGCTCGTCCACCTCGACTCGCTCGAGCTCGACCGTGCCGTCGGATATCTCGACGAGCTCGGTGTCCCGCGGGTTTCGGAGGAACTCTGGGGATTCGTCGCCTACGGCCGGGCCTACTACAACCTGGCGGCGGGCAACGCCTACGACGGACTCACCGAACTGCACCGCCTCATCGCTTCACACCACGATCTGTTCGACCGCGGCGCGTTCTCGCGCATCCTGCTCGGGGCCGCCGAGATCGACCTGCAGCTGGCGCTCGGCAACGGCAACCTCGCGCGCGCCCTCGCCGAGGAGTCGCCGCAGACCCATCCGATGCTCGTGGTGACGAACGCGCGTGTCGAACTGTTCACCGGTCATCCGGAGATCGCGCTCAAGAAGCTCAAGCGTGTTCCGTGGACGGAGTGCGGCTTCCCGCGCGCACATGTCGAGGCGTTGCTCATCGAGGCGAGCGCCCACCTCGATCTCGACAAGAAGGACGCCGCGGTCCGCAGCTGGCAGCGGGCCTGCACGCTCGCCGAGGCCCTCGGCAACCGCCGCGCCTTCACCACTCTGGCCGAGGGTGTCGCCGGGCGTCTCGCGGAGCCCGGCGGTCTCACCGTCCCGGACGAGGCGATCGGGTCCGTCTTCACCGAACCGGTCACCCATGTCGAACTGTCCCGGCGGGAGACAGACGTGCTGGAGTTGCTGGCGCTGGGATCGACGCACGCCGACATCGCGAAGAAGTTGTTCGTCTCGCACAACACGATCAAGACCCAGTTGCGCAGCATCTACCGCAAGCTCGGCGTGCACACGCGGGTGGAAGCCATCGGCCGGGCGCGCGATCTCAGGCTGCTGCCGGTCCGCCGGTCGCTGTAGCCGAACGCGCACGCATCCGGGCGGTGAGCCGAAGATCGAGCGCCCACACGACACCCGCGAGCGCCGCCAGTCCGACACCGAGCACACACACCGCGGTCCACCCGCCGGCGCTCCACGCCATCGTGCCGAGCGCCGAACCGGACGCCGCACCGATGAAGTAGCCCGTCATGTAGACGGAATTGACGCGCGAGCGGGCGTCGGGGTCGAGGGCGTACACGATGTTCTGGTTGGTGATGTGCACGAGGTTGAGCGCGAGGTCGACGACGAGCATCCCGACAACGAACCACACCAGCGAGCTCGCACCCGCCGCGAGCGCCGCCCACGACGCGATCAGCGTGAACACTCCCACCGCCGTCGTCGGCGGTCCGTAACCGCGGTCGACGAGCCGGCCCGCCGCGGTCGCGGCGAACGCACCGGCCACCCCGGCCAGCCCGACGAGCCCGATCTGCAGGTCGTCGAGGCCGAAGGGCGGGTCGGACAGCAGGAACGCCATCGTCGAGAACAACGCGCCCACCGAGGCGAAACCCAGCCCGCCGAGCAGGGTCCGGGTGCGCAGGCGAGGATGCGTGGCGATCAACGTCCCGAGTGATCGCAGCGTGCTTCCGTAACCCTGACGGACCACCGGTGGCGTCGCCGGCAGCACCCGCCACAACGCGAGCGCCACGATCACCATCGCGACCGCGCTCACCCGGTAGACCGTCGTCCAACTGTCGCCGAGTTCGGCGAGGATGCCCGCGACGCTCCGGGCCACGAGGATCCCGACGAGCAGCCCGCTCATCACGGTGCCGACCGCGCGACCCCGCGATTCCGGCGTCGCGAGGGTCGCGGCGAACGGCACCAGCACCTGCGCGGCCACCGAGAACAGACCGGCGACAGCGGTGCCCACCACGAGCACCCCGATGTTCGGCGCGAATCCGCTCAGCCCCTGCCCCGCCGCCGCGGCCAGCATGAGCATCACCGCCAGCCGCCGCTGCGGGAACATGTCGCCGAGCGGCACGAGGAACAGCAGGCCGAGAGCATAGGCGACCTGCGCGACCGTCACGGTGGAGGCGGCGGCCGATCGGGAGGTGTCCAGTGCTTCGGCGATCGAGTCGAGCAGCGGTTGGTTGAAGTAGTTGCCACCCACGCACAGACCCGTCGCCACGGCCATGAGCAACAGGACCGGGGTCGTCAGGACGGGACGGGAGGACGCCATGTCCTCCAGCGTCCCGTGTGGGCGCGGCGGAAGTCGAATCGGCTCGTCGGCCGCCTTTCGAGGACTACTCCCGGGATGCGGCGAGCAGGACGAACCGTCCGTCCGGATCCACCCATTCGTGCCGGACCACGAATCCCGCGTCGGCGAGTTCCTGCGAGATTCCGACGAGGCGGAACTTCGCGGAGATCTCGGTCCGGATCTGCTCACCCTCGACGAAGGAGATCTGCAGGTCGAGACCCGGGATCGTCACGTCCATCGCCTCGGTCGCCTCGAGGCGCATCTCGATCCACTCGTTCTCCGGGTCCCAGACGGCACGGTGCACGAACCGGGCGGGATCGAAGTCGGCGCCGAGCCGGTCGTTGAGCACCCGCAGGACGTTCCGGTCGAACTCCGCCGTCACGCCGGCCGCGTCGTCGTAGGCGGCGATCAGGGTGTCGCGGTCGATGACGAGACCGGCGCCGAGGAGCAGCCACTCGCCGGGATGGAGGATCGCGGCCGTCCCGGCGAGGAGCTGTGCGCGTTCGCTCGGGACGAGATTGCCGATCGTGCCGCCGAGGAACGCGATCGCGCGTTTCCCGCCGGCCGGCAGATGCGTGAGCGAATCGGTGAAGTCGCCGACAACCCCGTGCACCGTCAGGTTGGGATACTCCGCCGCCAGCCGGGTGACGGCCGACCGCAACGCCGGTTCGGAGACGTCCTGCGGCACGTAGGTGTGGAGATACGGTTCGAGGGCGTCGAGCAGCACGTGCGTCTTCTCGGACGACCCGGAGCCGAGTTCGACGAGCATCTCGGGGCGGGCGGCATCGGCGAAGTCGGCGGCGTGCTGTCGCAGCAGCGCGAATTCGGTGCGTGTCGGATAGTACTCGGGCAGTCGCGTGATCTCGTCGAACAGTTCGCTGCCCCGCGCGTCGTACAGCCAGGTCGGCGACAGGTACTTGGGATCGGACGTGAGTCCGCGCCGTGCGTCCTCGCGCAGTTTGGCGTCGAGGTCCTCGGGGCGCAGATGCACGTCGACGATCACGGTGAACCGACCTCCAGTGGTGAGACGATGAGTTTGCCCGGCATCGCGGCGACGAGATGCCGGTCGGGTACGGGTTTCCAGCGGCTGTCGTCGTCGAACGGTTCGGACGCCACGATCGCGACCTGCTCGTCGACGAACGTCCACAGCGAGTGGTACCAGGCGGTGGCCCAGATCCCGGATTCGTTGCACAGCAACATGTTCAACCGTGATTCCGGTGCGAGTTCCAGCACGTCGTGGACGAGTGAGATCAGCGCCGGCTCGGGATCGGCCGAGCGCAGGCGCGACTGGAGCAGGAGCCACAGCGTGGCAGCATCGGTCGGTGATTCGAGCTGCAGCAGTTCGGCGACGGGAAGCGCGCCGGCGAGGGTGACGAGCGATCCCGGCCAGCCCCGGACGACACCGTTGAGACTGAACGCCCACCGGTCGTCGGAGAAGGGCGCGGCCGCCGACCGTTCGACGGGCATCCCCTCGGTGGCCGAGCGGGTCGCGGCGACGACGGTGCGCGACCGTATCGACGTCAGGCCTTCACCGACGAAGGGATCGGACCAGATCGGCAACGCCGACCGGTAGCGCCCGAAGGTGCCCTCGGCACTCCACCATCCGACACCGAATCCGTCGGCGTTGATCGTGCCTCCCCCACGCATGTCGGTGGGCGCCCACGACTGGCGGAGCAGCGAGTTGGTTCCGGTGGACAGCAGTGCCGCGACGTTCGTCTCCGGCCCGATGTACGCCAGATGTCTACACATCGCCCGTCCCGTACGCGACGCGGAGCCCGGAGAAGATCTGACGGCGGATCGGCAGATCCCAGTTGCGGAAGGTTCCGCGGCACGCGACCTCGTCGGTTCCGAACGAGCCTCCGCGCAGAACCCGGTGTCCGTCGCCGAAGAAGACCTCCGAGTACTCGCGGTACGGGAACGCGCGGAAGCCCGGATAGCCGGTGAACGGTGTGGACGTCCACTCCCAGACGTCGCCGATCAGCTGGTGCACCCCGAGCGGTGACGCTCCCTGCGGATACGCGCCGACGACGGCGGGACCGAGATGACGCTGACCGAGATTCGCGTGGTCGGGACCGGGATCCTCGTCGCCCCACGGGAATCGGCGGCTGAGCCCGGTGGCCGGATCCCAGCGTGCCGCCTTCTCCCATTCGGCCTCGGTCGGAAGACGTCCACCGGCCCAGCGGGCGAACGCCTCCGCCTCGTGGAAGCACACGTGCACGACCGGCTCGTCCGGGTGCAGCGGCATCGTGCGGCCGAAGGCCGTTCGGCTCCATCCGGTTTCGTCGCGACTCCAGAACTGCGGGGCCTCGAGACGGGCGTCGAGGCGGTGCTGCCAACCTGCCTCGCTCCACAGTTCGGGCCGCTCGTACCCGCCGTCCTCGACGAACCCGAGGTAACGGCGGTTGGTGACGGGCACCGCGTCGAGTTCGAACTCCGGCACCTCGACGACGTGTGCCGGGCGCTCGTTGTCGAGGGCCCACGGATCGGTGGACGTGCCCATCTCGAATGCGCCGGCGGGGATCCGGACACGCTCGGTGTCGCGGACGGTTCCGGTGCGCGGCGCTTCCGGCGCGTCGAGCAAGGGTGGACCCTGCCGTAACTGGTGCGTCGCGAGCATCGTCTCGCCGTGCTGCTGTTCGTGCTGCGCGACCATCGCGAAGACGAAACCCTCGCGGGTCAGATCGTCGTCGAATGCACTGTCTTCGAGCACATCCCAGGTGAGCTCGCGGACGGCACGCGCGTAACGGCGGGCGGCGTCGGGGTCGAGCAGTGGCAGCCCCGTGCGGGTCGCGCGGGGATGCCGGAAGGCGTCGTAGAGATCGTCGATGTCGCCGCGAACCGCAGGGCGCCTGCCCGCGACCCGCACGAGCCAGCGCTCCTCCTGGTTGGCGATGTGCGCGAGATCCCACACCAGCGGGCTCATCAACGGCGAATGTTGTGCGGTGAGATCCTGTTCCGGCACGGAGGCGAGTACCTCGGTGCGGGCACGCGCCCGCTCGAGGTGCCGCCTGAGCGCAACACGAGCAGGTGTCACCGCACCTCCTCACCCGGCGCCAGACCGCGCAGGCACCGTGCCGCGGCCGCGTCGAGCGCCGCGGTGAACCGCATGTCGCGGGAGGACTCCGCCGCGAGCGAGAGCAAACCCGCTGCGGCAGCACGCAATTCGAGCGAGGCGAGACCGACGCGGGCCGCCTCGGACCACTGGTCGCGCACCGGCGCGGCGATCGCGCACGCCTCCGCGGAGACCTCGGGCGCCGACAGCAACGCCTCGAGAGCCGCGACGGGCACCTGCCACGACTCGGCCGGCTGGGCGTCGAGATAACGCACCTCGAGATGCCCGCACGGACGAACAGGCGGGAACAGCGTCGTCATGTGGTAGTCGAGGTCGTCGATGGTGGGTCGACGGTGGATGTCGGCGTCGAGCTCGCCCGCGAGCCACGCCGCGAAGGTGGCGCCGGGCGGTGCGTACCATTCGGGCATTTCCGAACGCACGCAGGTCAGCGGTGCGTCGAGCACCCATGCGGGGTAGTCGGCGGGATGGTCGACGTGACCGAGGGCGGGATCGAGTTCGAGCCACGTGCGCATCCGCTGCGACGCCCAGTCGCCCTCCGGAGCACCTCGCAGCCGGGGCGAGCACGCGAAGGCCGCGATCATCGCCGGGCCGATGGCGTGGAGCAACTCCCAGCGCTGCACCACCTCTGCCTCGTCGCGTCCCGCGTCGACGGAAACCTGTATGGACGCAGTGCTGTTCATCATCAACCGGCCCATCGGGCCGATCCGGTCGTAGCGGAGTTCCATCGCTCCGTAGCGCGGGGTGCGCAGCAGACGGTGGGGAGGCCGCACCTCGTCGGCGGCGCGGTCGAGCATGGTCACCGACCGGCGGGCCAGCAACGCCCGGAGCATGCGGAGGTCGGCCGTGAGCCGATCGCACACCTGCCGTGCCGAAGTGCACGGCACGCTCGACAGCTCGATCTGACCACCCGGCTCGACGCTGACCGCGCTGCCCGACGGCAGAGGACGGGCCGACGACGACGGCGCTACCGTGCGCGGCGCGTGGGGCCCGAGGGCCTCGACGAGCCTCGTGAGTTCGGGACGCGATTCGGTGCCGTCGGCCCGCGCGGTGAGCCATTCGAGCTCGACCCCGATCAGCCTGGGGATTCCCAGCCGGAATGCCCTGCTGCGGACGTGGTCCTCCGCTGCTGCTCGGGAGCCGAGGTCCTTGCGGGCACGGGAGGCTGCGGCATCGACTGCCATTGCCATTCGTCCACCCCCTCGGCCGGTGCGCCAGGTCTGCGGTCGAGACTAACCCGCCGGGGGACACGACGCGCGGATAACGCACCGGTGCGTGCGCGAACGCACTCCACCGGGCAGGCTCGACCCCGACGATACGGACGACGGAGGAGGTGAGCGGCCCGTGCTGGACCTCCAGGCGGCCCGACGCGACACACCGGGATGCTTCGACCGGGTCTTCCTCGACAGCGCCGGCTCGTCGCTGCCCCCGGCACCGGTGCTCGAGACGATGCTCGCGCACCTGCGCCGCGAGGCCGAGATCGGCGGGTACGTGGCGGCCGACGAACGGCTCGACGACCTGACGGCCGTGAAGACCTCGCTCGGCCGCCTGTTCGACGTGCCGGAGACCTCCCTCGCGCTGTCCGACGGCGCCTCGCGGGCGTGGACGTCCTTCTTCTACGCGGTGCCGCTGCGACCCGGCGACCGCATCCTGATCTCGCAGGCCGAATACGCCGCGAACGCGATCGCCGCGCTGCAGCGCGCGCGGGCGACCGGCGCCACCGTCGAGGTCGTTCCGTCCGATCCGTCCGGCCGCGTCGACGTCGAGGCGCTCGAGGGGATGCTCGACGAACGGGTGCGGCTGGTGTCCGTCGTGCACGCCCCCACCAACGGCGGGCTGGTCAACCCGGTGCGGGAGATCGCCGACGCCGCGCACGCGGTCGGGGCGCTCGTGCTGCTCGACGCGTGCCAGTCGGTGGGGCAGCTGCCGGTGAGCGTGCCCGAACTCGATGTCGACGCACTGTCGGGCACCGGGCGCAAGTGGCTCCGCGGGCCGCGCGGCACCGGTTTCCTCTACGTGCGGCCGCGCCTGGTGAGCGAACTCGAACCGGCCGTTCTCGACCTGCACAGCGCCTCGTGGACCTCGGCCGACAGCTACGAACTCGCTCCGGACGCCACCCGCTTCGAGATGTGGGAGGCCGGAGTGGCGGCCCGGCTCGGGCTCGGCGCGGCCGTGGACTATCTCCTCGATCTGGGTGTCGACGCCGTGGCCGAGGCGGTGGCCTACCGGGCCGGGCACGTGCGCGAGGGGCTCGCGGGCATCGACGGCGTCACCGTCACCGACCTCGGCGAGCAGCGCAGCGGCATCGTCTCGTTCACCGTGGACGGCCGCGACCCGCGGGAGGTCCGCGACGCCCTGGCCGAGCGGTCCGTGACGGTCACGGTCAGCAGCCGCAGTTCGACGCTGCTGGACATGACCTCGCGCGACCTGCAGTCGGTGGTGCGGGCGTCGCCGCACTACTTCGTCTCCCCCGCCGACGTCGACAGGTTCCTCGCCTCGGTTCACGACATCGCCCGGTCGTGAAGCTCACGCGCGTCGACGACAGGGCTGTTTGTCCCTGATCGACGTCGTCCGGTAAAGTGGTTCGAGTTGTCTCGGCGAGGGTGAACCGCAATATCGCTGGATCACCGTGATCGACGCGGCTGCGACGGAAGCAATGTGCTCCCCGGTCGCACGTGTCGGATCCGTTCGTTCGAGAACACCCGACCACCAAGTGCCACCAGCGTAGGAGCCGTCACATCATGTCCGACGAGAATCGTCTCGTAGCCAGCGTCCGCACCGAGTTCGGCAAGGGTGCCGCACGCCGCGCCCGTCGCGCCGGCCAGGTCCCCGCCGTCCTCTACGGCCACGGCACCGAGCCCCGGCACCTCGCCCTCCCCGACCTCGAGTTCGCAGCCGTGCTGCGTAACCACGGCACCAACGCCATCCTCACCCTCGACGTCGACGGCGAGGATCAGCTCGCGCTGACCAAGTCGGTCGTCGTCCACCCCATCCGTCGCTACATCGAGCACGCCGACCTGCTCGTCGTGAAGAAGGGCGAGAAGGTCACCGTCGAGGTGCCCGTCGTCCTCTCCGGTGAGGCCGGCTCCGGCACGCTGGTGGTCAACGAGGTCAACACGATCAAGCTCGAGGCCGACGCCCTGAACATCCCCGAGGAGATCACCGCCTCGATCGAGGGCGCCGAGGCCGGCACCCAGATCCTGGCCGGTGGCGTCGAGCTGCCCGCCGGCGCGACCCTGCAGGACGATCCCGAGCTGCTGCTCGTGAACATCGTCGAGGCTCCCTCCGCCGACGCCCTGGAAGGCGCCGAGGGCGAAGAGACCGCAGAAGAGGCCTCCGAGGAGGCCTGAGCCTTCACCGGCTCCCTGTGAAGTCACTCGTGCGGCGCGTCATCCCTTCGGGGTGGCGCGCCGCACGTCGTTCGAATGCACGGAAGGATCAGTTCGTGGGCGACGACGCCGCGCTCGTGGTCGGTCTCGGCAACCCCGGCCCGAAGTACGAGAACACCCGGCACAACATCGGATTCATGGTGGCCGACGTGCTGGCCGGACGCGTCGGCGGCAAGTTCTCCGCGCACAAGCGCAGCAACGCCGACATCGTGCAGGCCCGGCTCGACGGGCGGCAGGTGATCATCGCGAAGCCGCGCACCTACATGAACCTGTCCGGCGGTCCGGTCGCCTCCCTGGCCAAGTTCTTCTCGGTCGATCCCTCGAACGTGATCGTCCTACACGACGAACTCGACCTGGACTTCGGCACGATTCGGCTCAAGCTCGGCGGTGGCGAGAACGGGCACAACGGCCTGCGGTCGACCTCGTCGGCGCTCGGCACCAAGGACTACCTGCGGGTCCGGATGGGCATCGGCCGCCCTCCCGGCCGCCAGGATCCCGCCGACTTCGTGCTCAAGCCGTTCTCGGCGACCGAACGCAAGGAACTCGACGTGTGGTGCGAGGAAGGCGCCGACGCCGTCGAACTGCTGCTGAGGCTCGGCCTCGAGGGCGCCCAGAACCGCATCCACTGACCGCCCGCCTCCGCCGAGGCCGGCGCGGTCGCAGCGGCGTCGCGTGGCGCGGTGGTCAGGCCCGCGTCAGCAGTGCCAGCGAGGTGCCGCGACGCAGCTTGCCCGAGGAGGTCTTCGGGATGCTGCCGGGACCGAGTACCGCGACCGTGCGGGGCCGCACGCCCACCTCGGCGACCACCGCGTGCACGACGTCGTGTTCGATGCGGCGCACCTCGTCGGGGTGGTCGAAGAGTTTGGTCTCCACGGCCACCGCGAACGATTCGCGCTTGTCCCCCGCGTCGAGCCGGATGGCGACGGCGTTGCCGGGACGCACCCCGTCGACGGTCCCCGCCGCTCGCTCGATGTCGGTGGGATAAATGTTGCGGCCGCCCATGATGATGACGTCCTTCACCCGGCCGCACACCACGACGAGACCTTCCTCGGTGAAGTAACCCACGTCGCCGGTGTCGAGCCAGCCGTCGGCGTCCTGCGCGGGTACGGGTCCGTCCACGGTGAGATAGCCGTGCGTGACGGCCTCGCCGCGCAACTGGATGATGCCCACGCCGCGGGGTGGCAGCACCTGTCCGTCACGGCCGACGACCCGGCCCTCGAGACCGGCCACGAGACGGCCGAGGGTGGGCATGCGGCGCGTGTGGGTGCGGTTGGTCGGCACGGCCATCCCGCCGGCCTCGAGCAGGTCGGGGTCCACCACGTCGAGCACCACCCCGCGTCCCGGATCGGGGACCGACACCGCGAGCGTGGTCTCGGCCATCCCGTAGGAGGGCGCGAGGGCGGACGGGTCGAGACCGAAGCGCTCCCCGGCCTCCGCGAGGGCCTCCATCGTGTCGGGATCAACCGGCTCGGCGCCGTTCCACATCCAGCGCATCGACGACAGGTCGAGCGCGCCGTCCGGCGCCTGTGACAACTTCCGGGCCAGCAACGAGTACGCGAAATTCGGTGCTGCGGTGAGCGTTCCGCGGTACTTGCTGATCAGCTCCGCCCACAGGATCGGAGAGCGCAGGAAGTCCAGCGGCGTGACCGACACAACCTCGGCGCCCACCTGCATGGGGACGCTGAGGAAGGCCACCATGCCCATGTCGTGGAACAGCGGCAGCCAGCTGATCATGACGTCGTCGTCGAGCGAGAACTTGACGCGGTCCATCATCGCCGTCGCGTTGGCGTAGAAGTTGCCGTGCGTGATCCGCACCGCCTTCGGCGAGCCGGTGGACCCGGACGTCAGCTGCTGGAGCACGATGTCGGACTCCGCCGTGTCGACGGGATCGACGGGCCTCCCCTCCCGCATCCGCTCCACGGTGACGACGGAGATGCTCCGCTCGCGCAGCAGCGGCTCCGCGATCTCGAAGGGTGCGCCGAGCACGACGGCGCGGGCGTCGATCATCCGCAGGACCACCTCGGTGTCGCGCGACCACATCTGCAGGTCGGTGCGCGGCGTGGGCTGGTGCAGCATCGTCACGCTTCCGCCGCGCATCCACACGGCCTGGCAGACCGGTGCGATGTCCACCGGTTGTCCTGCGAGGACACCCACCGCGTCGCCGGGTCCGATACCCGCCGCGGCCAGTGCGCCGGCCATGCGGCGGGCCTGCCGGTGGATCTCTCCCCAGTTCTGCCGCAACGGCGTATCCGGTTCGCCGGTGACCAGAGCCCCGGTGTCCGACTCCGCCGTCGCGTACATCTCCTCGGTGAACCTGCTCACGACCCGCTCCTCGTCCGGTGGTGCACGACCTCGATCAAGATCCGGTAGTTGCACATCAGCGTGCGCCGTCGAGTGGTCGGTATGGGGCGGCCTCGGGGAAACGTGATCGAATCTGGCGGAAATCGACACCGAATCGCCGAGTAACATGGACGAGTTGGCGGCGATAGCGCCCCTACTCCCTGCCCCCTTCGAGAGGTTTTTCCCGTTGAGCACCCCGCACGCTTCGGCCGACAGTCAATCCACCGGCACGACGGAGCCTGCGCAGTCCTCCGGCACAGCGAAGCCCGGGGCCGCGAAGGAGGTCAGAGCCGAAGCCGAGCGCAGACGCACCTTCGCCGTCATCTCCCACCCCGACGCCGGTAAGTCGACGCTCACCGAGGCGCTCGCCCTGCACGCGAAGGTCATCTCCGAGGCCGGCGCGGTCCACGGCAAGGCCGGCCGCAAGTCGACGGTCTCCGACTGGATGGAGATGGAGAAGGCCCGCGGCATCTCCGTCAGCTCCACGGCCCTGCAGTTCAACTACACCCGCTCGGACGTCGCGGGCACCGACGACGAGGTCGTCAACGTCGTCAATCTCGTCGACACCCCCGGTCACTCCGACTTCTCGGAGGACACCTACCGCGTCCTCACCGCCGTCGACGCCGCCGTCATGCTCATCGACGCGGCGAAGGGTCTCGAGCCGCAGACCCTGAAGCTGTTCCAGGTGTGCCGCCACCGAGGCATCCCCGTGGTCACCGTCATCAACAAGTGGGACCGACCGGGCCGGACGCCGCTGGAACTGCTCGACGAGATCGACGAGCGCATCGGCCTGATGCCGACTCCCCTGTTCTGGCCCGTGGGCATCGCCGGCGACTTCCGCGGTCTGCTGCGTCGCGGCGAGGACGGAGACGCGGCCGAGTACATCAAGTTCACCCGCACGGCCGGTGGCGCCAAGATCGCGCCCGAGGAGCATCTGTCCCCCGCCGAGGCGCTCGCCCTCGAGGGCGACACCTGGGTCGAGGCCGCCGAGGAGTCCGAACTGCTGTCGTCCAACGGCCAGGATCACGATCAGGAATTGTTCCTCGCCGGGCAGACCTCGCCGGTGATCTTCGCGTCGGCGATGCTCAACTTCGGTGTGCGGCAGATCCTCGACACCTTGGTCACGCTCGCACCGCCACCGCGTGCCCGTCTCGCCATCGACGAGACCGCTCGCGAGGTCGACGATCCGTTCAGCGCCGTCGTGTTCAAGGTGCAGGCCGGCATGGACACCGCCCACCGCGACCGGCTCGCGTTCATGCGTGTCGTCTCGGGTGTGTTCGAGCGCGGCATGGTCGTCACGCACGCGCAGACCGGTAAGCCCTTCGCCACCAAGTACGCGCTGACGGTCTTCGGCCGCGAACGTTCCACGGTGGAGAACGCCTATCCCGGCGACGTCGTCGGCCTGGTCAACGCCACCGCGCTGGCGCCGGGGCATACCCTCTACATCGACAAGAAGGTGGAGTTCCCGCCCATTCCGTCGTTCGCGCCCGAGCACTTCGCGATCCTGCGGGCCGAGAGCGCCTCGAAGTACAAGCAGTTCCGCAAGGCCGTGGACCAGCTGGATTCCGAGGGCGTCGTGCAGATCCTCCGCAACGACGTCCGCGGCGACGCGTCGCCGGTGATGGCGGCCGTGGGTCCGATGCAGTTCGAGGTGGTCGCGGCGCGGATGAAGGCCGAGTACAACGTCGACCCGAAGATCGAGCATCTCGGCTACTCGCTCGCGCGTCGCACCGATGCGGCTTCGGCCGACGAACTGAACCGCCAGCGCGGCGTGGAGGTGTTCACCCGGTCGGACGGCGTGCTCCTCGCTCTCGTCAGCGACAAGTGGCGGCTGCAGTACATCCTCAAGGAGTTGCCGGAGCTGACTCTCGAACCGTTGGTCGCGGCGACCGACTGAGCGTCCCGGCAATGCCGGACGGGTAGTGCGTCCAGCGGATTTTACTGATACTTTCCCTTTCGTCGATCCGACGTATTCGGGTGGAATCAGGAGTTGTGTCGATGAACGACGACGTACCGGCCGCAGCCGGTGAGGACCTGTCGTCCGGTGGGACGGCGGATACGAGCAGGCGATCCGGACGCGCGAAGCGCTCGGGCACCTTCGTCTACCCGCTGCCGAGCACTCCTCTTCCGAGCAGTACCCCGCTGACGAGCACGCCGGATCCCGGAACACACCGCATGAGCGTGGGGGATGCATCGTCGCTCGAAGGTGACCCGGCCGGCGGGGTGGGCGCCGGCAATTCCGAGGAAGGAACGACCCTGGTGAGCAGCACCGGCACGAACGGCTCCGCGAGTGGGCCCGCCACCACCACGACGACCCCGACGGCCACCGAGAGCCTGGGCACGATCACCGCACCGGGTCCGGTCCCGTCACGGCGCAATTCGATGGGCGTGGCGTCGGTGCGTATCGCCGCGCGACTCGCACAGAACGAACTGACCTCCCGCGACTCCCGCAGCACCGGAGCGCACGGCGACCCGCGTAGCACCGGAGCGCACGGCGACCCGATAGCGGACAACGATGAACTGCTCACGCTGCTCGGCGAGTACCTGCTGGCCGGTGGACTCGAGAAGCCCGAGATCCACGCGACCCTCGGTGGGCAGCCGATCGTCGTCGACCTGCAGGTACCGCAGCGTCACGCCCGGTAGAGGTCACGCCCGGTAGAGACGGGCAGGTCGCGGGTTATCCGTCGCCGAACAGTGCGGCGATCGCCGCCGGATCGACGTCCTCGAGCGTCGCGGGCGACCACTGCGGGTCGCGGGTCTTGTCGACGAGCACGGCGCGCACACCTTCGATGAAGTCCGGCGTCGCAGCGACGCGCACAGCGACGTCGAGTTCGCGGGCGAAGCATTCTTCGAGCGTGCTCTCGGCACCGCGTCGCATCAGTTCGGCCGTGGCCCACACGCTCGTCGGCGACAACGACCGCAGGGCCGTGCGAGTCTGCTCGGCCCACTCGGCGTCGATGTCGGCGAGGCTGTCGAGGCGGGTCACCATGTCGAGCACCGTACCGTCGCCGAACACCGTCTCGATGTCGGGGAAACGCTGCGCCAGGGAGGATTCGGGGGTCGGTTCGACGAACTCGTCGAGGGCGTCGCGCCACTGCCCGGCGCGGATGCGGTCGGCGAAGTCGTCGATGCGGGCACTGGGCACGTAATGCGTGGCCAGGCCGACGGCCAGCGCGTCGCCGGCATCGATGCGGGCGCCGGTGAGTCCGAGATACATCCCCACCGCATCGCACCGCGCGGTGGTGCCGCGCAGGCGCGGGAGGAAGTGGCTCGACCCGATGTCGGGAACGAACCCGATGGCCGTCTCGGGCATGGCCATCGTGGTCTTCTCGGTGGTGACGCGCACCGCGCCGTGCACCGAGATACCGAGCCCACCGCCCATCGTGACGCCGTCGAGGACCGCGAGATACGGCTTCGGGTAGGTGGCGACCAGCTCGTCGAGGCGGTACTCGTCGGCGAAGTACTCGCGGACGGTGTCGAAGCGCCCCTCGAGGGCCAGCTCGCGCACCGGTTTGACGTCGCCACCGGCGCAGAACGCGCGGTCGGACGTGCTGGTGACGAGCACGGCCGTGACGGCCGGGTCGTCGCGCCAGGCGAGAAGCGACGAGCGGATGTCGCGGATCATCGACCGGTCGAGCGCGTTGAGCGCACCGGGACGGTCGAGTTGCACTTCGCCGACTCCGTTGGCGACGCGTGTGCGGATGAAGGACTCGTTCACGGGCGGGAGCCTACCGGTCGCGGGCGACTCGTCCCGGCCACGCGACACGTCACGGATGAAGTTCCTCGGTGACCCACCGGTCCCCCGCACGCCGGTAGCGATACCGCAGGTGCCGCCGGCCGGGATCCGCCTGCCAGAACTCCACGGCCTCAGCGGCGACGCACCACGCCGTCCAGTGCGGCGAGACGAGGTCCGGATCGTGTTCGAGCGCGGTCAGGCGTTCCCGTACGAGGTCGTCGTACTCGGCGGAATCGGTGAGGACCTCGCTCTGGTGTCCCGTGGATGCGACGGCACGGGCGAAGACCGATCGTTCCCGGAAGTCGCGGGCACACACCTCGGGTGGGCCGGCCAGGACGGGTCCGCGCACGCGTACCTGCCGGCCGAGTTCGCGCCAGTACACGGTGAGCGCGACGGCCGGTGTCGCGTCGAGCTGGCGGCCCTTCGGGGAACGGTCGTCGCCGGAGAACCACCAGCCGTCGTCGGTGACGTCCTTGATCAGCAGCATGCGCGCGTCGGGCGTCCCGGACGGGTCGACGGTCGACAGGGTCGCTGCGTGCGGCTCGGCGACGCCGGCCTCGGCCGCCTCGGTGAGCCAGCGGAGGAAGGTCTCCTGCGGCGTCGCGGCCGGTGCGAACGGCGGCGCGGACGCCGTGAGGGTGGGCAGGGCCCGGATCCAGCCGCGGGTATCGGGAAACTCACTGCGACGCGCGATCTCACTCATCGCCGCATGGTACCGATTCGGGAGCTCACTCCCGAGGTGGCGGCAGCTTGCCGGTCAGGGGGCCGACGAGCATCCAGCGATGCCCGAAGGGGTCGAGCAGGGTGGCGTTGCGATGACCGTGGGCCTCGTTGATCCACCTCTCGACCGAACCGCCGGCCAGACGGGCGCGGGTGAGCACGGTGTCGGTGTCGGCCACCTCGAGCATCAGGCTCACCGAGACCGCCCCCTCCTGCGGCGCCGTGAGTCCGAGTTCGGGGAATTCGTCTGCGAGATAGATCATTCCGCTGGGGAACCGCAGTTCGGCGTGCCCGACGCGACCGTCGTCCATGACGACCGGTTCGGCGGTCAGCGAGGCTCCGAAGACCCGGGTGTACCACTCGATCGCCTCGTGGGCCCGCGGCACCGTCAGATAGGGCAGCGCCCCCGGACGGGGAAAATCGCCGGAACCCTCCGAGACCATCTCGTCGTTCCCGCTCAGGACGCTTTCGGTTGCTGCAGCAGCGCCCATCGATTGGTCGTCAACCGGACCGAAGGCGAGTCGCCCATGCATGTGACCGTCTCCCAGTTGCGTTGATATCCGGTGCGGCTGATCCGCCAGCATCCGTCGTCGCCGAGGCTGTACCGATCGTGATAGTAGGCCGAGCCGCGCAACATCATCCCGTCCTCGGGGATGATCACGGTGTCGGACAGCAACCACACCCCGGTGGCGCTGCGGCCGTCGTCGGCGATGTCGATCTCGGGATGGGAACAGGTGTGCTCCGTGATCAAGCGCGTTCCCAGCGTGTTCTCGAGGAAACCTATGAAGGCGTCGCGTGAGTCGAAAACGAGATGCTCCCCGTAGACGGCGTGTGCGTCGGGGGTGAGGGTGTTCGCCAGCTCGTCCCAGTCCTTCGTATCGAGCGCTCGCGCATAACGGTATTTGAGCCGCGTGATCTCCGCTACCGCCTGCACATCCATCGTCGGCCTCCCATTGGCGCCCCCCTGCGAGTATTCGCATTCCAGGCTAGCCCGGACGACCGGCGCAGACGGCCGGAATCACACTGTTACCAGGCAGCATTCGATCGCGATTCGGTCACGGGAGGGCGTGCCGGTCACGACTCGGGACGATGCAGCGCGCGGATGGTCGCGTCGACGACGAGTTCGGCGTAGTCATCGTCTACGTTCTGGTCCGGGGTGGCCAACGCGAACAGGGCATGACTGAGCACGGTGCCGGTGACCATTTCGAGCAGCAGCGTCGCCGAGGTGTCGGCGGGGAGTTCGCCGCGCTCGACGGCGCGGTGCACGATCGTGCGCGCCGCGAGCACGCGGCTGCGGTTGAGGGTGTGGATCAGCCGGGCGAGCAGTTCGGGGTTGGCACGGGCGTCGAGCGCGACGCGCAGGCTCGCCAGGCCGGGGGTGGTCCGGTAACCGCGCAACAGCTGCCGGGCGAGTTCGACGAGATCGGATCGGAGCGCGCCGGTGTCGATCGGCACGGGCAGCGGGCTGCGCGCTTCGAGGGCCTGGACCAGCAGGTCGTCCTTGCTCGACCACCGGCGGTAGAGGGCGGCGCGCCCCACCCGCGCGCGTCGTGCGACCGCGTCGAGCGTGAAACCACGCCAGCTCGTCTCGGAGTACACCTCGAGCACGGCGTCGAACACGCGGTCCTCCAGGTCGGCGTCGCGGGGGCGTCCGCGGCGGCGCGGTGCGGGTGCTTCGGTCACGTCGGAAAAGTGTGCCAGACCACTCCTCGATTTACAGACTGAAATCGTCCGCATTAAGCTGGCGGCGTCNCCCCCCCCCCGAGCAGACCGAAGGAACGCCATGACCGACCCCACTCGGGTTCCCGTCGTGATCGGGGTCGGCGACCTGCGCTCCGGCCGTGCCGGTGCGCCCGCCGACCCGCGTGAACCGCTCGACCTCATCCACGAGGCCACCCTCGCCGCGATCGCCGACTCCGGCGCCGATCTCGCCACGCGGATCGACACCATCCACGCGATCAAGACCGCGAGCTGGAACTACGACGACCTGCCGGGCCTGCTCGCCGAACGTCTCGGCGCGACGCCCGAGCACACGTCGACCACGCCGATCGGCGGCCACTGGCCGGCAGCCCTGCTCGATCGCATCGGCCACGACATCGCCGCGGGCACCAGCACCGTCGCGCTGCTCGTCGGCGGCGAGGCGCAGGCCTCGGCGACCAACTCGTACAAGGCCGGAACGGATCCGGTCACGCTGGGATGGACCACCGCCCCGGGCGGCCCCGCGCCTATCAGCAACAAGGACCTCGGCAGCCCCGCGATGCAGCGCGCCGGGATGATCGTCCCCACGCGGGTCTACCCGCTGTTCGAGAACCGGCTCAGCCACGATCTCGGGCACTCGCGCGAGAAGTCGCTCGACTGGTCGGCGACGCTGTACGCCGCCTTCTCCGAGTTCGCCGCCGGGAACCCGGCGTCCTGGAACCCCGAGCGCCGCACCGCCGACGACATCCGCACCATCGCCGGCAAGAACCGCCTCGTCACCGACCCGTACCCGCTGATGGTCAACGCGATGCCGTTCGTCGACCAGGCCGCTGCCGTGGTCGTCACCTCGCTCGCCGTGGCCCGCGAATTCGGTGTCCCCGACGACCACCTGCTCTACGTGTGGGGCGGCGCCGGCGCGACCGAGCCCTCGGACGTGCTCGCCCGCGGCGACTTCGGACGCTCCGCCGCACTCGACGATGCGCTGCGGCGCACGCTGTCTGCGAGCGACCTGCGTCCCGGCGACTTCGACATCATCGACGCCTACAGCTGCTTCCCCGTGGTCCCGAAGCTGCTCATCGAGCAGCTCGGCCTCCCCCGCGACACCGTCCCGTCGGTGACCGGCGGCCACTCCTTCTTCGGCGGCCCGCTCAACAGCTACACGCTGCACTCCGTGGTGTCGGTGGCCAAGCGGCTGCGCCAGGACGGCGAGCTCGCCCTCGTGCACGGCAACGGTGGCTACCTGACCTACCAGCACGTCGTGGTCCTCGGCTGCGCGCCGCACACCGACGGTTACGTCGGCGACCCCGAGCACGTGCTGCTCGAGCCGTCCGCGCCGGAGACAGCCACCGATTACAGCGGCGAGGTCCAGATTGTCACCGCCACGGCCGAATTCGGTCGCGACGGCAACCCGTCGATCGGTTTCCTCGTCGGCCTCACCCCCGACGGCCGGCGTGTCTCCGGCCAGACCGACGCCACCGGCGCCGCAGTCCTCGCCGCCGGAGCCGACATCGTCGGCGAGACCGTCCACGTCACCGACGACGGCGGCATTCTCACCGTCACCCGCATCGAACACCTGTGCCCCGAGGCGTACCGGTCGTGAGCGAACCCGTCGTTCACGTCGAGAAGCGCGAGCACGTCCTGCTCGTCACCATCAACCGCCCCAAGGCGGCCAACAGCATCAACGCCGACGTGCACCAGGCACTCGGTGAGGCCTGGGACCGCGCCGAAGAGGACCGCGACGTGCGCGTCGTGGTGCTCACCGGCGCAGGCAGCGCCGTCTTCTGCGGCGGCGCCGACCTCGAGGCCCTCGGCACCAAAGGACCGGACGGCGTCACCCCGCCCGAAACCGCCCACTGGGGCTTCGCCGGTGTCGTCAAGCACCACATCTCCAAGCCCGTCATCGCCGCGGTCAACGGCACCGCGCTCGGTGGTGGCACCGAACTCGCCCTCGCGAGCGATCTCGTCGTCGCATCCGAAACCGCCGAATTCGGTCTGCCCGAGGTGCACCGCGGCCTGATCGCCGGTGCCGGCGGCGTGTTCCGCATCGGCCAGGCCATCCCCCGCGCCGTCGCGATGGAACTCGTCCTGACGGGCAAGCCGATGTCGTCCGCCGACGCGCTGCGCTGGGGCCTCGTCAACCGGGTCGTCCCACAGGACGAGGTCCTCGACACCGCTCTCGCTCTCGCCGCCGACATCGCGAAGGGCGCCCCGCTCGCCGTGCAGGCCGGCAAGACCGTCGCCCGCGGCATCATCGACGGCAACGTCCCCGCCGAGGACCTGCCCTGGGAACTCACCGACAAAGCCCTCGCACGTCTCACCACCAGCGCCGACACCCTCGAAGGCGTCATGGCCTTCATACAGAAGCGCGAACCCGTCTGGAAGGGCGAATAGGCATGACCACCACCGAAGTGGTTCGTCGGGCCTGATCTCGGCGCTGTTCAGCCACGGCATCGCCACCCCGCACATCGTCTCGTCGGGCAACTCGACCTGATCGAGCGGTTCGCGCGTCCCGCGCTCAGCGCTGCTTCGACCTGACCGTAGGCCTCTGCCCGAATCAGGGGGAGGAAATGTGCGACTTTCCTTGCGGAAGCGCATATTTCCTCCCCCTACTCGTGTCAGTCACGCGTACGGAGCATCTCCAGGGCCACGACGACCACCACGGCGATCACGACGTGCATCAGCGTCAGGGCGACGGTGCTCGGCGTGTCGAAGTCCGCGGAGATCGTGCCCTGGATCGTCGCCAGCGGCAGCAACGCCCCGACGACCTGGGCGATCCGCGCGAAACCGTTCCACCACAGGGTGAGCAGGGCCGCGACGGCGAGACCGACGGTGAGCGGGACGACGGACATGAGCACCACGCCACCGGGCGCCGCGCTCACCACCTCACCGGCGTCGGTGTGTTCGAACGAGCCACCCGCGATGAGCCCGACGGCCCACAGCGCGAGGTCGATCACCAGTGCGGTCACGACGGACGCGGCGACCACCACGGCGAAACGCGCGAGCCGGGACTGCGGGAGATGCGTAGAGGTACCGGATGTTTCGGTGACGGACATGGATCCTCCTGATGGGCGTTCCTTCTGACGACGCCCATCCTGCGACCTCGAGCCGACTCGAGGTCAAGAGGATTCAGTCGAGATCTTCGGCGAGCTCCATCCATTGCTCCTCGGCCGCTTCCTTCTCCGCGACCACCTCACGCAACTGCGCGTCGAGTTTCTGCAGCCGGTCAGGATCGGTCGCCGCCTCCGCGAGGTCGTGGTGCAGCTTCTCCTCCTTCTCGGTCAGCTTCGCGACGAGACGCTCCAGGCGCGACAGTTCCTTGCGCGCGGTGCGTTCGGCGGCACCGTCGCGCTTCTTCGGCTGCTCGGCGGCGTCACCGGTCTTCGAGACGGTCGACGCCACCGACGGCACGTCGCCGTCGCCCATGGCCGCGCGCCGGCGCAGGTACTCCTCGATGCCACCGGGAAGGTTCGTCAGGCGGCCGTCGCCGAACAGGGCCCACGTCGAATCACAGATGCGTTCGACGAGATACCGGTCGTGGCTGATGACCACGAGGGTTCCGGCCCAGCCGTCGAGCAGGTCCTCGAGCTGCTGGAGGGTGTCGATGTCGAGGTCGTTGGTGGGCTCGTCGAGGAGCAGCACGTTCGGTTCGGCCATGAGCACGCGCGTGAGCTGCAACCGGCGACGCTCACCACCGGACAGGTCGCCGACGGGGGTGCGCTGCCGCGCCGGTGTGAAGCCCAGACGTTCGGCGAGCTGACCGGCGGAGATCTCCTTGTCGCCCAGTGTGATCCGCTCGGCGACGTCCTTGACGGCGTCGAGCACCCGCATGTCGGTGGGCAGGTCGTCGAGTTCCTGCCGCAGCCAGCCGATCTCGACGGTCTGCCCCTGGACGCGACGTCCCTGCGCCGGTTCGAGTTCGCCCGCGAGCGTGCGCAGCAGGGTCGTCTTGCCCGAACCGTTGACGCCGACGAGACCGATCCGCTCGCCCGGACCGAGACGCCAGGTGAGGTCGCGGACCAGTTCGCGCCCGTCCGGGGTGGTGAGGGTGGCGTCCTCGAGTTCGATGACGACGCGGCCCAGGCGGCGCTTCGCGAACGATGCCAGCGCCACCGAGTCGCGCGGCGGCGGCACGTTCGCGATCAGCGCTTCGGCGGCCTCGATGCGGTACTTCGGCTTGGACGTGCGGGCCGGGGCTCCGCGACGCAGCCACGCGAGTTCCTTGCGCGCGAGATTGCGGCGGCGTTCCTCCATCGCGTCGGCCTGGCGGGCACGCTCGGCGCGCGCGAAGATCCAGTCGTTGTAGCCGCCCTCGTAGCTCTCGACCCGGCCGTTCACGACCTCCCAGGTGCGCGTCGCGACGGTATCGAGGAACCAGCGGTCGTGGGTGACGACGACGAGCGCGCTGCGCCGCGACAGCAGGTGCTCGGCGAGCCACTGCACGCCTTCGACGTCGAGATGGTTCGTGGGCTCGTCGAGGACGAGCAGGTCGAGATCCTGCACGAGGGCTGCGGCGAGGGCGACCCGGCGACGCTCACCACCGGACAGACCGTCGACGACCGCGTCGAGACCGAGATTGTCGATGCCGATACCGGTGAGCACCGAGCGGATGCGCGCATCACCGGCCCACTCGTGCTCGGCCACATCGAGCGGCCCGAGGACCACCTCGCCGACGGTCGAGCCCTCCGGCAGACCGCCGCGCTGCGTCACGACGGCCATGCGCAGACCGTTCACGCGGCTCACCCGGCCCGAATCGGGCTCCTCGATGCCGGCGAGCACCTCGAGCATCGTCGTCTTGCCGCCGCCGTTGAGGCCGACGACACCGATCCGCTCCCCCTCGTTCACGCCGAGGGACACCGAGTCGAGTAACGGCTTGATGCCGAACGACTTCGAGACCTGTTCGAGGTTGATCAGATTCGCCACGTGGAGGAACGCCTTCCGAGAATTGCGGGGATGTACTACAGGATCAGGAGTGTGCGGGATCGGCGTCGCCGACGACACGGGCTCCGGGCACCGGACCGGAGGCGACCCGCACCGTACGGCACACACCGGCACCGGCGAGTTCGGCACTCACGGTGACGGCGGCGTGCTGGTCCTCGACGAGGAACGCGCAGGTGGGGCCGGAACCGGAGACGATGCCCGCCAGGGCCCCGGCCTCGACACCCGCCCGGAGCGTGCGTCGCAGCATCGGGTCGAGGGACAGGGCCGCGGCCTGCAGGTCGTTGCCGAGCAGCGGCGCGAGCTGGTGGGCGTCGCCGGAGCCGAGCGCGGAGAGCACGGCATCCGCGCTGCCGATGCGCTGAGGTTCTCCCTCGGCACGCAGCCGGTCGAGTTCACGGAAGACGACCGGTGTGGACAGGCCCCCCTTCGCGAGGGCCAGTACCCAGTGGAAGGTGCCGCGGGTGAGGACGGGGACGAGGCGCTCGCCCCGCCCTGTTCCGATCGCCGTTCCGCCGTGGAGGCAGAACGGCACGTCGCTGCCGAGGCGGACGGCGAGATCCGCGAGGTCCTCCCGGGGCGCCCCGATGCCCCACAGTGTGTCGAGCGCGACCAGCGTCGCGGCAGCGTCGGCGCTGCCACCGGCCATTCCGCCGGCCACGGGGATGCCCTTGTCGATCGTGATCGCCACGTCGGGTGTACGTGCGGCCCGTTCCGCCATCATCTCGGCGGCGCGCCACGCCAGGTTCGTCGAATCGGTAGGTACCGACTCGGCGCCCGCGCCGCGCACCGTCACGCTCAGGGTGTCGGCCGGGACCACCGACACCTCGTCGTACAGGGACAGAGCCTGGAAGACGGTGTGCAGGTCGTGGTAGCCGTCAGGACGGAGGTCACCCACCGCGAGATGCAGGTTGACCTTGGACGGGACCCTCACTGTCACGGGGGTCGGCACGACGGAAAGCACGAGTACAGAGCTTACTCGGGATACGGATGCTTCCCGACCGCCGCGGCCACGCTCTACGATCGATCGACTCTGAACACTCTGGAGGAAATGTGACTCGTTCCGTACGTAATGCGGTCGCCGTCTGCGCCGTCGCCGTGGCGGCCACCATGGGAACCGCCGGCGTCGCCTCGGCCGAACCGGCTCCGCCGCGCGTCTGCTCGCTCGGCGACCTGGTCCTGCGCTCGCTGAATCTCGTGGACTGCGTGACCCCTCCCACGGGCTCCGCCGGAATGGCGACCGGCTCCGCCGACTCGGCGGGCTCGTCGACCGGTTCGTCGAACTTGGGCATCACCGGTTACGGGGCAATGATCGGCTGACCGGACGAACGAATCCGGGCCGGCACCCTGAGGTGCCGGCCCGGATTCGGAGAATTATCGGTATCAGCCGATGACGTTCACGCCGGTGGCCTGCGGGCCCTTCTGGCCCTGGCCGATCTCGAAGCTCACGCGCTGGTTCTCCTCGAGGGTGCGGAAGCCGCGGCCCTGGATCTCGGAGAAGTGCACGAAGACGTCAGCAGAGCCGTCCGAGGGAGCGATGAAGCCGAAGCCCTTTTCGCCGTTGAACCACTTCACAGTACCTTCAGCCATGTTGCTGTCCTTCACTTGCAGGCAGAACGGATGTAGACGTTCTGTCTCGTCGGGAGTCGGTTTCGGCCCCCGGGTCTGTCACTACACGGCTGAAACGATTCCATCGTGGCTATCGCATCCGCTCGCAACCAGAAATGTGCGAGGGGTAAACCACGAACACACTACCTAACGACCGAGGACAACTTAACCACACATCGCATCCGACCGCCAGGAAGAGTGATTGGGATCACTCCACCCCTGCGAGCCGCACGAAGGCTGCGGCGTCGAGCTTCTCCCCGCGGGTCGACGGCTCGATACCGGCCGCCAGCAGGCGCCTCTCGGCCTCCGCGGGCGAACCTGCCCATCCACTCAACGCTGCGCGCAACGTCTTTCGCCGTTGAGCGAAGGCCGCGTCGACGACGGCGAAGACCCGGGCGCGTGTCCGGGCGTCGGTGGGCCACGGTGGCTCCGCATAGCGGTCGACACGCACGAGGCCCGATTCCACCTGGGGAACGGGCCAGAAGACCGCACGCCCGACGGCGCCGGCCCTGCGGACGTCGCCGAAGAACCGCGCCTTCACGCTGGGTACGCCGTAGATCTTACCGCCCGGTTCTGCTGCGAGCCGATCGGCGACCTCGGCCTGCACCATCACGAGAGCGGTTCGCAGAGTAGGGAATTCAGAGAAAAGGTGCAGCAGCACCGGCACCGCGACGTTGTAGGGCAGGTTCGCGACCAGCGCGGTGGGCGTGACGGGAAGATCCTTCGGCAGCACCTTCATCGCGTCCATGTGCACGACGTCGAAGCGGTCGGCGAGCTGCGGGGCCCGCTCCCGCACGGTAACGGGAATACGCTGCGCGAGAACGGGATCGAGCTCGACAGCGACCACACGGTCGACGAAGTCGAGCAGGGCGAGGGTGAGCGAACCCAGGCCCGGCCCGACCTCGAGCACGACATCCTCAGGGCCGACCCCGGCGACGTTGACGATGCGGCGCACCGTGTTCGCGTCGTGCACGAAGTTCTGGCCGAGCTGCTTCGTCGGGCGCACCCCGAACTCCTCCGCGAGTGCGCGGACCTCGGCGGGCCCGAGCAGCGCGGCGAGGCCGCGCGGAGAAGCCGGAGTGGCCCTCGGAGTGATTTCGGGATCGTCTGCTGACACGTGGTGAACCTAGCGCACTCGGGAGCAGGTCACACCGCGCACACCCGCGCCGGTCAGCGCAGACCGAGCTTGCTGGTGCAGGATGGCCAGGCGCCCCAGCCCTGGGCCGCCTGGACCTTCTCCGCGACGGCGATCTGCTGCTCGCGCGTCGCGAGATCGGCACGCGGCGCGTACTGGGTGCCGCCGAAGCCGGCCCACGTCTGCTGCGTGAACTGCAGGCCACCGTAGAAACCGTTGCCGGTGTTGATCGCCCAGTTGCCGGTCGCCTCGCACTGCGCGAGAGCGTCCCAGGTGGAGCCGCGACCGGAGGCCGGCACGGCGGGCTTCGGCTTGGTGCCGACGCGGACCACGACGGGCCGCGGCTCGACGAGGACCTTCGAAGCGGTCTCGGCGCGTCCGACCTCGACACCGTTGACGGTGTGAACGTCGAAGGTCACCGACCGCTCGCCCGGAGCACCCGGGTCGCTCACGGCGGCCTCACCCTCGAGCATGTTCGGATCGTCCACGCGGTTCTCCGGCGGGGCGATCGGCAGGTTCTCGGTCCGCGACTCGGTCCGGTCGCGGGTGACCACGACCTCCATGCCCTCCGCGAGTTCCGCGTCGAGGGCAGGGGTGACGCTGTCGGCCTGCTCGAGCTTCGCGCCCTGGGCCTCGAGGAACTCGGCGACCGTCGGCGCTGCGACGCGCACCTCGGCGGCGGGCGCGCCGTTGTCGGCGAAGCGCACCGTCTTGGGGTTGACGACCTCGAGATCGGCACCGTCGAGCGGGAGGCGGTGCGAACGGGAGGCGGAGACGTAGGCGTCGTCGGAGAGGCGGAACTGGTCGAGCGCCTCGTCGACGGTCAGCGCGGTGGTCCACACCGAGCGCTCCTCACCGTCGACGGTGAGGCGCAGCTCGCGAGCCTGTCGCAGGACGATGGTGTCGCCGTCGGAGACGGACGAGTCCACGGCCGGGGCCACGACGTCGTTCTCGTCGACGGTGTAGCCGGCTGCGGCCAGGATGTCGCCGACGTTGGAGTTCATCGTGCCGAAGGCACGCTGCTCACCGTCGACGTCGAGGACGACGTCCTTGTGCTGAACCACAGCAGTGGCGCCACCGGCACCGAGGGTGACGAAGACGGCGGCGACCACCGAGTAGAACACCGGCGACTTGAGGCGATTGATCTTGGTGAAAGGTGACACGATTATTTCCAGACGGACGACAACTGTGATCACAGCACGGTAACGAGACGGCATTGTTATCGCAACTTCATCGCCTTTACCTGCACAGATCATGATTTCTGTCAGATCACGACGCACGTCACAGATATCGGATCGATATTAGCTCGATCATTTTCGAGTGTCCGAAATCGCCATTTTCGATCGACACTCGGAAGAAGAACTTCCTCGCGATTCGGGGCTCTTCGCACTTGGTAGGGGCGGGTGTCGATCGACCCCGTTG
>NZ_JTIZ01000052.1:0-1034 GCF_000801125.1 Rhodococcus sp. Chr-9 | reverse complement strand
GGGGTAGCCGTAGCATTTGCCGAAAATCGGGCGGATATGGCGTAGTGCCCGGTCGGTGATCCGCTCGGCCTGTTGGGTCGAAACGATCGTCTGTCTCGCCACCGGCTCCTGGCGGGCGCGGCGTATCCGCCCAGCTCGCCGACGATCCGATTCGGGCCAGAACTCGTGTGGGACGTAAGGGCCCGCAACCCAAGGTTGTCAGGAAGTGCAAAGTAGCGGGATCCTGACGACAGGCTGGTGAATTCTCAGGCTCGTGGTGCAGCACTGCTGACGATGCGGTGGATGGTGGAGCGGCCGACGCTGTATTCCTCGGCCAGGTCCGCCAGGCTCGCGTCGTCGGCGGGGTCGTGGTAGCGGCGGTGGATTGTTTTCCGTGCCGTGAGAGGAAGTTTCGGCTGCTTGCCCTTGAGCCTGCCTTTCGCGCGGGCCTTGGCCATGCCCTCGCGGGTGCGTAGGTGGTTGAGGTTGGCCTCGAATTCGGCGACCATGGCCAAGGTTTGCAGGAAGAGCTTGCCGAACGGGTCGTTCCAGTCGTAGATCGAGCTCCCGAGTCCGAACAGCACCTCGCGCTCGCGCAGTTCGGTCAGGGTCTGGCCTGCTTCGGCCATGTTGCGTGCGAATCGGTCGAACTTCGGCGTGGTCAGCACTACCTGTCGCCCGTCGATGGCCGCCGCGGCGGAGGTGACGGCGGCGAGTGCGTTGTCGAGCCCGGCCCGGTTCTTGCGGGTGGTCCCGGAGAACCCTTTGTCGATGAAGATCCGCTCACGCGGCACTCCGAGCGCCAATAGCTGCTCGGTTTGGATCTCGACGTCTTGTTCGTCGGTGGAGCAGCGGCAGTATCCGACGCGGAACGGCTCACCCATGCCGAAAGTGTTCCAGATAGCGGGGGCTGACCGGCACAGTCAGCGGAACACCTCTACGGAACACCGGTGAGCTGGGCCGACGTTGGCTCTGCGTGGTGTTCCGGTGGCCGATCCGGTTACGGAACAGGTCAGGGGGTGTTATCGGTGTGTGGGGGTGTGTTGTGGGTGAGG
>NZ_JTIZ01000051.1:0-7833 GCF_000801125.1 Rhodococcus sp. Chr-9 | reverse complement strand
CACCTTCCCAGGAAAGAAGGTGTGCATGGAACCCGGGACGATTCACCCAGCTCCATACCCCGCCAACTGCCCACCCCGGCTGCTGCAGCTGACCAGCCGCACCCAACCTGATGAGGAGAAATCAATGAATCAACGTCCACGAAGAAATCCCGTGCTGCTGGGTGCGGCAGCGGTGCTGGTGACGGCCCTGTGTTGCGCCGCGCCAGTCCTGATCGCCGGCGGCGCGCTCGCCGCCGTGTGTGGACTGCTCGAGAATCCATGGGTCATCGGGGCAGCCGTCGCGCTGCTGCTGGCGGCTGTGGTCGCCTTCGCCCGCCGCGGTCAACGCGGCGATCACTGCTGTCCCGCCGACAGCCATTCACCCGCGACGCACACGCTCGACGACCTGACGAAAGGAAGCATCGACAATGTCTGAAACGCGTTCGTTTACACCCCACAGGTGGGCGGGCGTTACGGCTGTGATGCTGGCAGCGGGCGCGCTGACCGCGTGCGGCCAATCGGCCACAACCAGCAATCCGACCTCACCGCCACACGCCAACGCCACAACCCAGGCGACGGCGGCGACACTGACCACGGTGGACGGCAAAACCGTCGAACTGCCCGCTGCCGCCCCGACCGCGATCCTGTTCTTCTCCTACGGGTGCGGCGAATGCGTCGGCGGCGGTAAATCCCTGGCCGCTGCTCGGGCGGCCGTGGAGAAAGCCGGAGGCAGCGCCAAGTTCCTAGCCGTCGACATCGTCCCCACCGAGAAACCCGCCGATGTTCGCCACTTCCTGGACCAGATCGGCGGCACCAGCCTGCCCGCGGTCGTCGATACTAACGGGGCCCTGACCAGCCGCTACCAGGTGACCGCGCCGACCACCGCCCTCGTCATCGACCCGTCCGGGCAGATCAGCTACCGCGGCCACGCCCCGTCCCAGGATCAGATCCTGGCCGCCCTCGGCAGCAGCGCCGCACGGTGAACCTGCTCGCGCTCGCGTTTACCGCTGGCATGCTCGCCCCGGTCAACCCCTGCGGGTTCGCGCTGCTACCGGCGTGGATCACCGGCACCATCGCCACCGGCGGCACCGATGCGGTGCTCGTGCGGCTGGCCCGGGCACTGCGCACCGGGGCCGTCCTGACCATCGGGTTCACCGGCACCCTCACCCTCGCCGGTATCGCGATCAGTGCCGGTGCCCGGACCCTGGTGACGGCTGCTCCCTGGCTCGGGATCACGATCGGGCTCACCCTGGCCATCTTGGGCGGCTTCATGCTCACCGGCCGCACCATCGGTCTGCGTATGCCTGCCCGGACGCGTCATCGGCCGGACTCCCCAACAGCCGGTGGTGTGCTCGCGGCCGGAATCGGCTACGCCCTGGCGTCACTGTCCTGCACCTTCGGGGTACTGCTCGCGGTGATCGCCCAGGCCCAGGCCACCAGCGGATGGGGCGGTCTGCTGGCAGTGTTCACCGCATACACAGCCGGTGCCGCCACCATCTTGATGCTGGTCAGCGTCGGCACCGCCATCGCCGGCACGGCCCTGACCCGGCATCTGGGTATCCTCGCCCGCCACGGGACCCGCGTCACCGCCGCAGCCGATGGCCTGCAGCGCCGAGTTGGACAGCCCGATGGCGTCCGCGCCCAGTGCCAGCGCCTTGACCATGTCGGCGGCGGTGCGAATCCCGCCGGTGACCGCGAGGGTCACGTGGTCGGCCGCGGCTGCGGTGAGGTGTCGTCGGGCCCTGGCGAGGGCCGGGATCGTCGGCACGGAGATGTTGTCGCGGAACAGGGTTGGCGCGGCACCGGTGCCGCCGCCGCGGCCGTCGAGGATGAGGTAGTCGACACCGATCTCCAGGGCCGCGTCGATATCGCGCTCGATCCGCTGGGCGCTCATCTTGTATCCGATGGGGATGCCGCCGGAGACCTCCCGGACCTGAGCGGTGAAATCCCGGAGCTGGTCGAGCGACGTCCAGTCGGGGAACGTGGCGGGAGAGATGGCGGCGGTGCCCTCCGGCAGCCCGCGCACCTCGGCGATCTTGCCGATCACCTTGCTGCCCGGCAGGTGCCCGCCGGTCCCGGTCTTCGCGCCCTGCCCGCCCTTGAAGTGGAACGCCTGCACCTTCTGCAGATGCTCGAAGCTCCAGCCGAAGCGAGCCGAGGCGAGTTCGTAGAAGTACCGCGAATTGTGTTGCTGCTCTTCGGGAAGCATGCCGCCTTCGCCGGAGCAGATCCCGGTACCCGCCAGTTGCGCGCCTGCCGACAGGGCGATCTTGGCCTCTTCCGAGAGCGCACCGAAGCTCATATCGCTGACGAACAGCGGGATGTCGAGCACCAGGGGACGTGCGGCCGCGGGGCCGATCACGGTTTCGGTGGCGACCGGCTCGTCCTCCAGCAGTGGCATCCGCGCCAACTGTCCGGTGACGAGCTGGATGGACTCCCACTTCGGCAGTTGGTCCCGTGGCACGCCCATGGCGGCCATCGGCCCGTGGTGGCCGACCCTGTCGAGGCCGTGGGCCGCTAGTTCGTGGATCTGCGTGACGAACGGTTCCTCGGGGGAGTCGGCCGGTTTGATCCAGCGGCCCTGGAAGCCGTCGTCGGGGTAGGTCGTCGGGTCGCTGCGGGTGAACTCCGAGACCGCCGACTCGTCGAGGTAGACCTCGTCGTCCGACACCCGGGCGGGGAACTTGGTCAGCGCCGCCGCGGGGTTGACGGGTGACACGCCGGACTCGGCGTCGTAGCGCCAGCCGTGCACCCCGCAGACGAGGTGATCGCCGTCGACGCGGCCGTCGCTCAGCAGTGCGCCGCGATGGCCGCACCGACCGTGCAGAGCGGACACGTCGTCGCCCCGGCGGATGAGAACGATGTCCACGCCACCGACGGTGACGGGATGCGGGCGGTCGGGTGTCAGGTCGTCGAGCGACGCGACTCGGAGGGCGTTGGCCAAGGCGATCTCCACGTAGCCAACGTACCGACCATTACATGAACGTTCAAGTAAGCCTACCCTGACCAGGCATCCCGTGAATGCGAAATCCCAATGCGCACAGCGGTTATTCTGAATAGCGCGGACTATATGCGAATCTTCTGCGCGGATTAATTTATCGATTGCGGCGGGATAAAGTGCAGGCGTGCGCAATTAATCAAGCGCGGTACAAATCCGATGCGCACTTCGCGGAACCGCGACTCACGAACCCTGCGGAAGGCTCGACCGATGACGACAGTTGCATTCCTGGGCCTCGGCAACATGGGCGGCCCCATGGCGGCGAACCTGCTGGCGGCGGGCTACACCGTTCGCGGCTTCGACCCGCTGTCCGCAGCGCGCGACGCGGCGGAACGCAACGGTGCCGCGGTCTTCACGGCGGGCGCCGATGCCGTCGCAGGTGCAGACGTCGTGATCACGTCGCTGCCCAACGGTGCCGTGGTGCACGCCTGCTATGCCGAGGCGTTGCCCGTTGCGAAACCGGGGGCGCTGTTCATCGACACATCGACGATCTCGGTGGCCGATGCGCGCGAGATCAACAGCAGCGCAGAGGAACTGGGCATGGAACAGATCGACGCGCCGGTGTCCGGCGGCGTCAACGGGGCGACTGCTGGCACGCTGGCCTTCATGGTCGGAGGGCGGGAAGCCGCCGTCGAACGAGCCCGCCCGATCCTGGAGCCCATGGCGGGCAAGATCATTCACACGGGGCAGTCGGGCACGGGTCAGGCCGCCAAGCTGTGCAACAACATGATGCTGGGTGTTCAACAGATCGCTGTCGGTGAGGCGTTCGTACTCGCCGAGAAGTTGGGCCTCTCGGCACAGTCCCTGTACGACGTGGTCACCGGTGCGACCAGCAACTGCTGGTCGGTCGAAATCAACTGCCCCGTACCCGGTCCGGTGCCGACGTCGCCGGCCAACAGTGAGTTCAAGCCCGGCTTCGCGACCGCGCTGATGCACAAGGATCTGGGCTTGGCCATGGCTGCGGTGGCCACGGCCGGCACGCGGGCACCCCTGGGGAGCCTGGCGGCGGAGATCTACCTGCAGTTCAACGAAGACAACGCGCACAAGGACTTCAGCGCCGTGATCGAGCTCATGCGCTGAGGCGCCGCCCACGTGGCAGCGCAGTGAAACCACTGAGAAGTGAAGATTTCCACGGTATTTCAGCCGTGGGTCGAGACGAGAGGACACACGCACTCATGACGATGAACATCTCACGCGACGAGGATCGGCCGGCGGGACCCGCGCCTGCGGAGAACTTCACGGGCGACGCGATGATCAAGCCGTTGTTCCAGGCCAGCGAGGCGAGCAACACGGTCGCTAGTCAGGTGACATTCCCCCCGTCGGCTCGCAACGCATGGCATTCGCACCCGGCGGGTCAGGCCCTCGTGGTGACGGCGGGCAGCGGTTGGGTGCAGGAATGGGGCGGCCCGAAGCAGGAGGTCACCGTCGGTGACGTCATCTGGACGGCGCCGGGTGTCAAGCACTGGCACGGCGCCACGTCGTCGGAGACCATGACCCACATCGCGATTCAGGACAGCGTCGAGGGCGTCACGGTCGACTGGTTCGACAAGGTCGACGACGAGGACTACCTGCGGTAGTTCCGCGAGACAACCGGCAACCCGCGCGACACCAATCATTGAGGAGTTTCGGAATGTACTCATTGTTCGTCACCGTCGATGTCCAGCCCGACAAGATCGACGAATTCGTGGCCGCCATTTCGGCGAACGCGGCGTCCTCGGTTCGCGATGAGCCGGGCTGCCTCAGGTTCGACGTGCACCGTGACGTGGAGACGCCGACGAGGTACTACTTCTACGAGGTCTACACCGACGAGGACGCGTTCCGCACCGGCCATCTGGGATCCGCCCATTTCGCACGGTGGCAGGCGGCCTCCGACGTCGTGCTGATCGAGGGGAGCCAGCGGATCGTCTTCGCCGACGTACTCCACTACGGCGCGGCCACGGTCTGACCGGCCGCGCCGTAGCGGGGGGCTACGCCGAGGCCTGCGAGTCGGCGGTCCGAGCCATCTCATCGGCGATCTCGGACATCGAGAGGTACAGCGACGTGCAGTCGAGTTCGCCGAAGCCGTTGTTCATCGCATCCGCGTAGGCGGCCAGCGCCGTCTCCGTCACCGTGGCCGGCGTCGCGGTCTGCTTGGCCGCTTCCACCGCCAGTGCCAGATCCTTCACCATGAGCTTTGTCATGAACCCCGCCGCGTACCCGTCTGAGCTCGGCGCCGTGGCGACGATTCCGGGTGCGGGGAACAGGGTGCGAATCACCCAGCTGTCACACGTCGAGGTCGTCGCGATCTCGAAGAAGACGCTCGGATCGAGCCCGATGCGCTGGGCCAGCAGGATGCCCTCGCACGTCGCAGCTGTGCTGACGCCCATGATCATGTTGTTCACGATCTTGGCGGCTTGACCGGTGCCGGCACCTCCGGCGGAGATGACGCGGCCGGACATCGGCTCCAGGATGGGCATGACGGCCTCGAGCGTGTCCTTGTCTCCGCCGACCATGAACGTCAGCGTTGCGGCCTCTGCGCCCTTCACGCCACCGGAGACCGGCGCATCCAGGAAGCGCAGCTGATGGGCGGCGGCGTCCTCGGCGAGCAGGCGCGCCGTGGCGACGTCGATAGTCGAACTGTCGACGACGATCGTGCCGGGCCGCAGCGAGGCGAACAGTCCGTCGGCACCGAGGTACACCGAGCGGACATCGGCGGCGGTCGGCAGCATGGAGAAGATCACCTCGGCGCCGTTGGCCGCCTCGAGGGTCTCCGATACGGCGAACCCGGCCGCGCGGGCGCGCTCGGCGGCCGCCGCGTAGTTCTCGATGCCGAGCACGTCGTGGCCGGCGGCCTTCAAGTGCGAGGCCATCGGCAATCCCATTCTGCCGAGACCGATCCATGCAATCTGCGTCATGTTCCATTCCTTGCTGCGACATCTTACAACGGCATGATCGTGATGCCGTTCGAGATCGTTTAAATGAACTGAAATTTGTCGTGCATATAAACTTCTACCGGAGGCGCGATCGACAGCGCAAGACGTTTCTCGGTGCGGATAATAGTCGCATAATGCATGGTAGGGAATGCATCGTTCAGCTGTACCGACGGGGAATGTCGCCGTTGAATTATTCAGAATTCTTATTCAGGGTGAGCCTTTTCGCTGACACCCGTAAACGGCGTCGAGGCACCGCCGGGGCTCTGCGCCCCGACGATGCCCCGCACCGTCCCTGCTAACGGGTTCAGCGGTCGCCCGCGGCTCCATGTACCTCGGGCAGCGGCTCAGCCGCAGTGAGTGCCTCGACGCGGTCGCGTTCGGCCTTGTCCCAGGTGTCCCGCGTCAGCACCACGCCGAGCAGGCCGATCGCGCCGAACACGAGGTAGAGGACGGCCACACCGCTCCAGCCGAAGGCGACAGCCAGCGCGCCGGCGGTGAACGGCACGAAGCCGCCTACCGTGGCTGCGAGCTGATACCCGAGTGACGCTCCGGAGGTCCTCGTTCGGGTGTTGAACAACTCGCAGAACCACGATCCCTGGGTGCCGATGAGGATGGCGTGGACGATCGAGATCCCGATGACATAGGCCATGATGATCATCGGCGCGACGCCGGTGTTCACCAGCAGGAAGATCGGGAACGCCACGACGATCATCAGGCAGCACCCCACGCCGTAGACGACCCGACGACCGTACTTGTCCGTGAGCACGCCGACTAGCGCACAGATCCCGATCGCGAGGATCGTGGCGATGATCAAGCCGGTCAAACCGGTTGTGCGGGTGGCCAAGTCGTTCGTCGTCAGGTACGAGAGCAGATACGTCACGATGATGTAGAAGCCGCCGGTCTCAGCCAACCGCAGCGCGATGATGCGCAGCACCGTGCGCCAGTCGTCCTTGAGCACCTCGATGATCGGCCGCTTGGCGAGGGAGCCCTGCTCCTTCGCGTCGGTGAACTCGGGCGACTCCTCGACCTTGAGGCGGATCACGATGCCGACCACGATCAGGATCGTGGACAGCAGGAACGGCACCCGCCAGGCCAGGTCGCCGGGAAGCGAGGCCGACAGCAGGAACGCGACGTTGGCCAACAGCAACCCCAGCGGAACTCCGGCCTGCGGAATCGCCGTGTACTGGCCGCGTTTACGCCACGGCGCGTGCTCGAAGGTCATGAGGATGGCACCGCCCCATTCGGCGCCGAACGCGATGCCCTGAAGAATGCGGATGACGCCGAGCAGGATCGGTGCGAGGACACCGATCTGGTCGTAGGTCGGCAGCAGGCCGATCAGGACGGTGGCAGCGCCCATGACCAGCAGCGCCATCACCAGGACCGGCTTTCGGCCGTGCCTGTCGCCGAGGTGGCCGGCGAGGATGCCGCCGAGAGGACGCGCGGCGAACCCGACGCCGAAGGTCAGGAAGCTGAGTAGCACGCCGACGACGGCAGCCGGGATCGCTGCTCGGCGCCGCGACCGTGCTCGCCGAGCCACGCGATGGCGGTGGCCATGTCGAGGAGGTCATCGCCGGAGAGGTCGTCGCGGACGTCGCCGGTCGCGACGGCGCGCTCCAGCAGCGCCGCCCCGGCGCGTTTACTGCGCTTACACGTGGTGTCGTCGCCGGCCTCGGGGTCCACCAGCGTGCGCGCCAAGCCGTCGAACAGACCGGCCTGCGTGACGTAGTCGTTGAGCCAACCCTGAAGCGCCGCAACGGGTTCTGTGGATCCTAGGAGAGCCTCGGCCTGCTCGGCGAGTGCCAGCAGGCCGTCGTCGATCACCGCGAGCACCAGGTCGTCGCGGTTGGGGAAGTGCCGGTACAGGGTGCCGGGGCCGACGCCCGCCGCCTTGGCGATGTTGAGGCTCCCCCCTGGGAGTGGACACCCTGACAATGGTTCGTACAA
>NZ_JTIZ01000050.1:0-39571 GCF_000801125.1 Rhodococcus sp. Chr-9 | reverse complement strand
GCACCCAGCCGGCACCAGTACCACTGCTAACTGCGAAGAGCCACATACGCGGGTTCACCTACGGCACACTCCCCGGTCATCCCGCCAGCGGCGAGGAGACCTTCGTCGTCGAGCGCACCGTGGACGGACGGGTGCGGGGAACGGTGCTCGCGTTCTCCCGCCCCGCCCGCTGGTACACGAAGCTGGCCGGTCCCGTCGGGCACCTGCTCCAGCAGCAGATCGCGCGACGTTATCTCGCGGCACTCACAGCTTGACCGTCACATCGTCGACGGCCCTGCGCAGGAACTGACGGAAGACGTCCACAGGCTGCGCACCCGACACCGCGACGGCGCGGTTGGCCACGAAGAACGGCACCCCCTGCACGCCGATCCGTCGCGCGTCGAAGAGATCGGCGGTCACGGCGTCGGCCGCCGCTTCACCGGCGGGATCGTCGCCGTCGAGCGCCGCGCGCGTCGACTCCGGATCGAGCCCGACCTCGGCGGCGACCTTCACGAGGACATCCACATCGTCGATCACCTCGCCGTCGATGAAATGCGCACGGAACAACGCTTCGAGCACCTCGTCGCGCTTGTCGCCCGCCAGATGCACGAGTCGGTGCGCATCGAAGGTGTTGGCGGCGACGACGTTGTCGAAGTCGATCTCGAGTCCAACGTCGGCAGCGGTGTCCGAGACCTGCGCGAACATCTGCCTGACCTGCTCGGCCGGCATCCCCTTCATCGCGACGAGCGCCTCCACCTCGGGGACCCGTCGCCCGACCGGCGTGTCGGGCGAGAGCTGGTACGACCTCCAGGTGACCTCGATCCGGTCGCGGTCCTCGAAGGACTCGAGGGCCTCCGCGAAGCGCCGCTTGCCGATGTAGCACCAGGGGCAGGCGATGTCGGACCAGATCTCGATGTGAGCGGTGGGGAGAAGTACGTCAGGCATGCTCATATTCGATTACAACCCGGCCCTGACGTGCTCTGTTCCCGGCCGATCGGTCCACGAACCCGTCAGCTCTCGAGCGCGGCGTCCAGGGAGATCTCGACGCCGGTGAGTGCCTTGCTCACAGGGCATCCGGCCTTCGCGTCCTCCGCGGCCTTGACGAAGCCGTCGGCGTCGAGGCCGTCGACCTCGCCCCGCACCTTCAACCGGATTCCGGTGAGTCGAAATCCGCCCGCCGGATCGGGCCCCAGCGAGACGTCGGCGGTGACCTCGAGGCTCTGCGGCGTGCCGCCCGCCTCCGCGATCAGCGCGGACAACTGCATCGCGAAGCACGACGAGTGTGCGGCGGCGATGAGCTCCTCGGGGCTGGTGGTGCCGTCCGCGTTCTCCGCCGAGCGTTTCGGGAACGACACGTCGAACGTGCCACGGCCCGAGCTGGTGAGCTCCACCTGACCGGAGCCCTTCTGCAGATCCCCGTTCCATGCGGTCCGTGCGGTACGAGTGGGCATGACCTCTCCTTCTCTGGGTGCGACAGCACTGCATGCGACAGTGCTTCACGAAGACAGTGCTTCACGAACCACACTTGCAGAGTCGTCGTGGTGGCGAGGGCCGTTCGCGCCAGAGCGTTCCTGATGTCCGGATCAGGCCGATCGCGCCCTGAGTTCGCGGTCGCGCTCACGGATCGACTGCACGGCTCCGTCCCGTTCGTAAGGTCGCACCTCGAGCCGCCGCTTCACCTCTGCGATCTCCCGCATACGCTCGGCGTGACCCCGCCGGGCGGCGCGTCCGGCGCCTCCGGGCACCAGGACATTCAGGTCGCGTAGGAGGTTGCGCGCGAACCACACCGGGTACAGCGCCGCCATCGGGCTCAGTCGCGGAACACCCACAACGTCGGCGTATCCGGAACCCAGCGACAGGCGGGCCAGGTCGGCGTGGAAGTGATAGCGCGCCCAGCTCCTGATGCGGTTCTCCGCACCCGGGCCGTCGACCCCGTAGATGCAGGGAACGGCCTTCAGCGCGGCCTCGGTGAGAGCGGCGGACGAGTCGTCGGGGTCGACCGCCGACCAGACCGCCAGCCAGATCAGACGCAGAGGGTAGCTGGCCGGGAAAGCGATGGCGGTGGTGAACGCCATGAGGGTGCTCATCGGCATCCGCACGATCGCCCGCGCGGCGAGATCGAGCTTGGTGGGCCACACCGAGTCGCCGACGAGCAACGACATCGCCAGACGCGGGCCGCCTTCTCGCAGGATCGGCTTCGGTGCGAGTCGATCGGTTCGGTCGTGCAGGTGGGCAGTCGACGATGCATCGATCGTCACGTTTCCTCCTCGTCCGGATTCGGGGACCGACCATGACGAGGATTCCACAATTAGTACACACTTAATTCCGGAATTGGTCGATTCCGGAAGTCTGGTCGTGTTGTGCCACACTCGACGATGTGTCCGAGCCCGAAGCCACCCGCGCGTATCGCGGCGTCGCCCCGGCCGACCGGCGCGCCGAACGCCGCAAGCGTCTCCAGAACGCGGTGATCGACGTCGTCGCCGACGAGGGCTGGTCGGCGACGACGGTACGGAAGGTCGCGGCCACCGCGGGAGTCGGCCCGCGCTTCTTCTACGAGAGCTTCACCGACATGACCGACCTCGTCACCACCGCCTACGACGAGCTCGGCGCGACCCTGCTCGAACGCGCCGTCGACGCCATCGCGGCGGCCCCCGACGAGCTGCACGCCAAGGCACGCGCCGCGGTGGGAGCGATCGTCGGCGCCGTCGAACGCAACCCCCAGCAGGGTCGCTTCCTCATCTCCGACGCGCCCCCGCTCGCCGAGCGGAAGAGCGCGTTCATCCGGTCCGCCGCCGACGAACTCGCCAAGCATAGCGACGCGGTGGGCACCCGCCTCGACTCCCGGCAGGCCGAACTGCGTGCGGTGATCGTCATGGCCGGCGCCGTCGAGCTCGTCCGCGGCTGGCTCGACGGCACGCTCGACATCCGTCCCGACGAACTCACCGAGATCGTCGCCAGCACCCTGTCGACACTCACCGCGCACATGCCGACCATCGGCAGATAAGCAGGCGGCAAGGTCGGCCGCGACCCGCGGCAGGGCAGATCGGCCGGAAAGAAGATCTCTGCTCAGCCCTGCACCGCGGCAGACAACCCGCTCAGAGCCTGGTCGACGTGGGCGGGCCACTCCCGGGCGTCGATCCGATGCACGCCCGCCTCCCCCGCGAACGCACTCGAGACCACCACATCGGGTTCCGTCTTCGCCAGCAGGCGCAGACTGTCGGCGAGCACACGGGCGTCGCTCATCCCCTCGATGTAGCCGGCCCGCCACGTCCCCGAAGCACCGCGATACAGCGTGTCGCCGGTGAACAGGTAGCGGGTCCCGTCCGCGCCGGGCACCAGATAGCAGGTGCTGCCCACCGTGTGCCCGGGTGTCGGAACGATCTCCACCCCGTTGTCGTCCACATGACGTTCCGTCAGCGGGACGTCGATGCGGGCGTGCCGGCCGACCACGTCGGCCTCCGCCGCTGCCGCGTGGAGTCTCGGCCCGAAGCGCTCGGCGATCCTGCCGAGCATCGGACCGGCCTCGTCCTGGTGGGACAGGTACTGGTCGGTGATCCCCCCGAGGCGGTCCAGTTCGTCGAAATCGGCCTCACCCGCGACCGAGTAGAAGAGCACGTTGTTCGTCCCGGTCCACAGATAGGCATGCGTCCTCAGCCCCGGGAACGGATTGTCCTCCTGCGTCTCCCACAGATCGGGCAGTACTTGCCGCATCGCGGTACCTCCTGGTCGTCGTCCGGTCACCACCACCGTGCAACCTCGAGCCGACTGAAGGTCAAGTGCGTCGGACGACAAGAGGGGCGACACCCTCTCGGGTGCCGCCCCTCTCGGTACAGCAGGTGCCTGCTCTCACAGGCAGCAACACGTGCCCGCTCCCACAGGCAGCGGACGCTTATCCGGCTTCGGACTCGCCCTCGCTGGACTTGGCCAGCGCGACCGCCGGGGTGTCCGGGACCTCGGCCGGCTTCTCGCTCGGCGTGAACGTGAACTTCGCGTTCTCGCCGGCGCCCTCGCCGTCCCAGCCCTCGACGTCGACGAGGACGATCTGGCCTGCGCCGATCTCGCCGAACAGGATCTTCTCGGAGAGCTGATCCTCGATCTCGCGCTGGATCGTGCGACGCAGCGGACGTGCGCCGAGCACCGGGTCGAAGCCGCGCTTGGCGAGCAGCGACTTCGCCTTCTCGGTGAGCTCGATACCCATGTCCTTGTTCTTCAGCTGCGTCTCCACACGTCCGACCATCAGGTCGACCATCTGGATGATCTGATCCTGCGTGAGCTGGTGGAAGACGATGATGTCGTCGATACGGTTGAGGAACTCGGGCCGGAAGTGCTTCTTCAGCTCGTCGTGGACCTTGTTCTTCATCCGCTCGTAGTTCGACGCCTCGCCCGTTCCGGCCGAGAAGCCGAGCCCCACGGCCTTCGAGATGTCGGCGGTGCCCAGGTTCGACGTGAAGATCAGCACGGTGTTCTTGAAGTCGACCGTGCGTCCCTGGCCATCGGTGAGGCGACCGTCCTCGAGGACCTGCAGGAGGGTGTTGTAGATCTCCTGGTGGGCCTTCTCGATCTCGTCGAACAGAACCACGGAGAACGGCTTGCGGCGCACCTTCTCGGTGAGCTGGCCGCCCTCTTCGTAGCCGACGTAGCCGGGAGGAGCACCGAACAGGCGCGACGCGGTGAAGCGGTCGTGGAACTCGCCCATGTCGATCTGGATGAGCGCGTCGTCCTCGCCGAACAGGAAGTTCGCGAGCGCCTTGGACAGCTCCGTCTTACCCACACCGGACGGGCCGGCGAAGATGAACGAACCGGACGGACGCTTCGGGTCCTTCAGGCCGGCACGCGTACGACGGATCGCCTTGGCGACGGCCTTGACGGCGTCCTCCTGGCCGATGATGCGCTTGTGCAGCTCGTCCTCCATGCGGAGCAGACGCGTGGTCTCCTCCTCGGTGAGCTTGAACACCGGGATACCGGTCCAGTTGGCGAGGACCTCGGCGATCTGCTCCTCGTCGACCTCGGCGATGACGTCGAGATCGCCCGCACGCCACTGCTTCTCGCGCTCGGCACGCTGCGCGACGAGCTGCTTCTCCTTGTCGCGCAGGCTCGCGGCCTTCTCGAAGTCCTGCGCGTCGATCGCCGATTCCTTCTCGCGACGGGCGTCGGCGATCTTGTCGTCGAACTCGCGCAGGTCCGGCGGCGCGGTCATGCGACGGATGCGCATGCGGGCACCGGCCTCGTCGATGAGGTCGATCGCCTTGTCCGGCAGGAAGCGGTCGTTGATGTAGCGGTCGGCGAGAGTGGCCGACGCGACGAGCGCCTTGTCGGTGATCGAGACGCGGTGGTGCGCCTCGTAGCGGTCGCGCAGACCCTTCAGGATCTCGATGGTGTGCTCCACCGTCGGCTCCCCGACCTGCACCGGCTGGAAGCGGCGCTCGAGAGCGGCGTCCTTCTCGATGTACTTGCGGTACTCGTCGAGGGTCGTCGCGCCGATGGTCTGCAGCTCACCGCGGGCGAGCTTGGGCTTGAGGATCGACGCAGCGTCGATCGCGCCCTCGGCAGCACCGGCACCGACGAGCGTGTGCAGCTCGTCGATGAACAGGATGATGTCGCCGCGGCTGTTGATCTCCTTGAGGACCTTCTTCAGGCGTTCCTCGAAATCGCCGCGGTAACGGCTGCCGGCGACGAGCGAGCCCAGGTCGAGCGTGTAGAGCTGCTTGTCCTTGAGGGTCTCGGGGACTTCACCGTTGACGATGGCCTGCGCGAGACCCTCGACGACGGCGGTCTTGCCGACACCCGGCTCGCCGATGAGCACCGGGTTGTTCTTCGTACGACGCGACAGCACCTGCATGACGCGCTCGATCTCCTTCGCCCGGCCGATGACCGGGTCGAGCTTGCCTTCGAGAGCTGCCTGCGTGAGGTTGCGGCCGAACTGGTCCAGGACGAGCGACGTGGACGGAGTGCCGGTCTCGCCACGGCTCGTGCCGGATTCTGCGGGCTCCTTGCCCTGGTAACCGGACAGCAGCTGGATGACCTGCTGACGCACCCGGTTGAGGTCGGCGCCGAGCTTGACGAGCACCTGCGCCGCCACGCCCTCACCCTCGCGGATGAGACCGAGCAGGATGTGTTCGGTACCGATGTAGTTGTGTCCGAGCTGGAGCGCTTCGCGAAGGCTCAGCTCGAGGACCTTCTTGGCACGAGGAGTGAAGGGAATGTGCCCCGAGGGCGCCTGCTGACCCTGGCCGATGATCTCTTCGACCTGGCTGCGCACACCTTCGAGGGAGATACCCAACGACTCGAGCGACTTCGCCGCCACACCCTCACCCTCGTGGATGAGGCCGAGGAGGATGTGCTCCGTGCCGATGTAGTTGTGGTTGAGCATCCTGGCCTCTTCTTGAGCCAGGACAACGACGCGCCGCGCGCGATCGGTGAACCTTTCGAACATCGCACTCCCTCACACTCTCCGGCCGCCGGTCCGGTACGCCGATCGTCCCGCACCCTGCTGCCGCTCTTAAGCTCCGGCACTCGAGTCGTTCGTCGGAACCTTTCAGAGGTTCCAAGCTCCCACTCCACACTCTAGTGGCCGTGGTATCGACTCGCTTTCCCTCTACCCTTCGGAAGGCGGCGAGAAAACCCGGTTTCAGAAGTCAACGCTGCACGTGGCGGATACGTTTCCGCAAGCTGTACGCCACAAGCGAACAGAGGCTGTGGGGGATCAACGGGCGAAGAATCGCTCGATCCTGCGTCCGAAGCTCCGCGAGGCGCGTTCGGGATCGGCCAGAGCACTTTCTGCGAGGACACTGTCCTCGTCCGACACCGTACCCGGTTCGAACGGCCGCAGCGAACGTCCCGGACCGCGCAACCGTTCGATGGCGGAGATGAGCGAACCACCGTCCTTCGTGGCCTCCGCGATCACCTCGGGGTCGACGTCGAGATGTTCCGCCACCAGGATGTTGCGCAGCTCGACGGCGGCGCGGCCGACCGCGTCCCCGGGTTCGGCGGACTCGATGGCCAGGTCGCATTCGGTGTCGAAGCCCATCGAACGGTTGTTCAGGTTCGACGACCCGATCCGCAGCAACGTCTCGTCCATGACGACGACCTTCGCGTGCACGTAGATCGGCTCCCCGCCGGCGGTGACGGGATAGTAGGCGGCGAAACGGCCGTGCACGTCGGCCTCCCACAGCATGTGCAGCAGGGCCCGCCGGGCACCGTCCATGGCCTTGCGTTCGAGCCAGCCGTCGGCGTTGCGTGGGATCACCACCACGATCTCGGGGCCGTCCGGTTCCTGCAGTCGCTCGGCGAGAGCCTCCGCGATCCTGCGCGAAGCGAGGTACTGGCTCTCGAGGTAGAGAGTGTGCCGCGCCTTCTCGATCACCGACAGGTACAGCGCCTCGATCTCGTGGACGCCGTCCTTCCCGTCGTAGGCGGGCAGCGTGCGCGCGATACCCACGTCCACACCGCGGAGGGTCGGCTCGAGATCGTCGGGCCAGATCGGCTCCGGCTCCGGCACGGGATCGAGCTCCTCCCCCGTGGCCGCCTTCCACCGGGCGCGGGCCTGGTCACCGAGGGCCCGCGCGGCGTCGCCGTCGACGGCGGTCGTCACGTCGTGCCACGGTCCGTAGCGTTTACCGCTCGGCTCCCGCCGGTATTTGCTCCGGTCCGGATGATCCGGGGTGTCCCAGCGGTCGACGGTCATATCGATACCGCCACAGAAAGCGATGCTGTCGTCGACGACGAGAATTTTCTGATGGTGCGCAGCGCCCACGGGATGCGCCCCGTCGATTTCGAAGTGCAGGCTCGGGTCGGTGAGCCAATCGAGCACGAACACCGGCGTCATTCCGCGTGCGAGGGCACTGAACGCACCGATGTTCCACTTGAGCAGATAAATATCGAGACCGGGTCGACGTTCGGGAAGCCATTCGAGGAATTCACCGAGTTTGTTCGGTCCCTCGAGAGTTGCACCCTCGGGTTCGAACTTGATCCGGGTGTCGAAATCCCACCCGATCAGCATGATGCGTTTTTCCGCCCGGAGCATCGCCGCCTTGGCGTGACGGAAATAGTCGGCGGCGTCGACTATGCAGGTCAACCTCTCCGCTCGCGCAATTCGCCAGCAGGTGGAACCTGGTTCGAGCACGGTCTCGGCCATGAGCGGATGCTACTCCCCGACCGCATCGTGCCGGGTCGTCCGCACGATCGACGTGTGTGACAGGCGCCACTGTGCCACAACCCAACCCGTCCACCGACGACTGTGGGGCGCCGTCCACTGATGGACGACGCCCCACGGACGAGGATTCGTCAGTGCGCTTTGTTGTACGCCTCGACGATCTCCGCAGAGATTCGGCCACGGGCCGACACCGGCAGATCGTTGTTCCGTGCCCATTCACGGATAGCGGCCGTCTGTTCGCGACCGGCACTTCCGGATCCGCTCTTGCGCGCAGCCGGCGCAGTTCCGGCAGCGGTCTTGCTCCGCTTGCGGCCGCCGACCTTACGAGCGTGTTCGATCCAGAATTCCAACTGCTCGCGCAGCCGTGCCGCATTGTCCTCGGAAAGGTCGATCTCGTACGTCACTCCGTCGAGACCGAACTCCACCGATTCGTCCGCCGCCGACTCCTGATCCACATCGTCGATCAGGGTGACAGTGACTTTTTTCGCCATGTGGTGTAAATCCTCTCAAATGCGCTTCCCCCCGCGGGACGGGCACCACACTACCCGCCGATTAACGCATCGCAATATGGAGCGGCGAAATCCGATTAACGGGTGTTCGGTCGAACAATCGGGAACAGGATTGTTTCGCGGATTCCCAGACCGGTAAGTGCCATCAACAGACGGTCGATTCCCATTCCGGTACCGGTGGTTGGCGGCATTCCCTGTTCCATCGCGGCGAGGAAGTCCTCGTCGAGAGCCATTGCCTCGTCGTCCCCTTCCGAGGCCAGACGCGCCTGGTCGACGAAACGCTCGCGCTGGATCACCGGATCGACGAGTTCCGAGTAACCCGTGGCGAGTTCGAAACCTCGGACGTACAGATCCCATTTCTCGGTGACCCCGCGCACCGTGCGGTGATCGCGTGTCAACGGCGACGTCTCCACGGGGAAATCACGCACGAAGGTCGGCTCGTGCAGCTGGTCGCCGCACATGTGCTCCCAGAGCTCCTCGACGAGCTTGCCGTGACCCCAGCCCTTGCCCTCGGGAATCTCCAGACCGACACGATCCGCGAGAGCCGTCAATTCCTCCAGTGTGGTGTCGGGGGTCACGTCCGTGCCGATCGCCTCGGACAGCGAGGGATACATTTCGAGAGTTTTCCATTCACCCCCGAAGTCGTATTCCGTACCGTCGGCGAGCGTCACCACATGGGTGCCGAAGACCCCGAACGCGACCTCCTGGATGATCTCGCGGATCATCCGCGCCGAATCATCGTAGGTTCCGTACGCCTCGTACGTTTCGAGCATCGAGAATTCCGGCGAGTGCGTCGAGTCGGCACCCTCGTTACGGAAATTGCGGTTGATCTCGAAGACCTTCTCGATACCGCCGACGACGCAGCGCTTGAGGAACAGTTCCGGCGCGATACGCAGGTACAGATCGATGTCGAGTGCGTTCGAGTGCGTCACGAACGGGCGGGCCGCCGCACCGCCGTGCAGGGTCTGCAGCATGGGCGTCTCGACCTCGAGGAAGCCGCGACGCTCGAGCGCGTTGCGCAGCTCGCGCACCACCGCGACACGCATGCGTGCATTGCGACGTGCTTCGGGACGCACGATGAGGTCGACGTAGCGCTGACGCACCCGCGCCTCTTCGTTCATCTCCTTGTGCGCGACCGGCAGCGGACGCAGCGCCTTCGACGCCATGGTCCACGAGTCGGCCATGACGCTGAGCTCACCGCGACGGGAGCTGATGACCTCGCCGTGCACGAACACGATGTCGCCGAGGTCGACCTCGGACTTCCAGGCGGCGAGCACCTCCTCGCCGACGCCGGCGAGGCTGAGCATGACCTGCAGCTGGGTGCCGTCGCCCTCCTGCAACGTCGCGAAGCACAGCTTGCCGGTGTTGCGCGAGAACATCACGCGGCCGGCAACGCCCACGACGGTGCCGGTGGCGGTGTCGGGCTCGAGGTCGGGATACTCGGCGCGGATCTCCGCGAGCGTATGGGTGCGCGGGATCTCGACGGGATAGGCCTCCGAACCCTGTGCCAGGAGCCGTTCGCGCTTCTCGCGGCGAACCCGCATCTGCTCGGGGGTGTCGTCGGGCTGCTGAACGGTGGCATCACTCACGGGTAACCAGACTATCGGACACCCGAGGTCACTATTCCTGCAGATGCGCGCTTTCAGTGAGCGGTGACCCGCGCCACGTCCTGCGCGACGTGCTGGGCCTCGGCGACTGCGCCGATCAGGCGGGCCGCGCGGATGGCGTCGTAGCCTCCGACGAGGTGGGTGACCCGGCGCAGACCCTGCGCGTGCAGTTCGGTGACCACACCGTGCGAGCTCGCGCCGTCGGACGAGACGAGGATCCATTCGACGTCGCGGTCGACGGCGAGGGCGAGACGGCCCGGGCCGCTCGGATCGAGTCGCTCGGCGACGAGATCGGCGGAGATGGCCAGTGCACCGGGAAGTGTTCCCTGAGCGGCACGTTCGGCGTTCGAGCGGATGTCGACGACGACGGCGCCGCGGGCGACCGCTGCGGACAGTTCGGTGGGGTACGTGCGCTCGACGGCGAGCCGGTGGAAGGCGACCGGAGCAATAGTGGCAACCGGAGCAGCGGTGGAAACAGAAGTGGTGGAAAGAAGCGCAGCGCGCATGAGAAAACTCCAAGGAATGTGTTATCGGTCGAGGCGGCGGTCAGCCTCGACAACACTCCTGGGTGCTCACGCAACGGATCACGAGGAACATCTTTACACAGAATGACGCTCAGCGGAACCCGCAGTTCCGCGTGCCGCTCGTCTCACCTGGTTCCGCTCGTACACCAGACGCAGTCCCTCGAGGGTCAGATCCGGCTCGTGGTGCTCGAGAGTGCGCGACTCCGGCATGATCAGCGGCGCACTGTCGCCGGTGCCGATGACGGCCACGTCGTCACCGTCGAAACCGGGCACCTCGGCGCAGATCCGCCGCACGATGCCGTCGACCATCCCGGCGAACCCGAAGACGGCTCCCGACTGCATGCACTCGACGGTGTTCTTTCCCAGAACACCTCGGGGACGGAGCAATTCGACCTTCCTCAGCGCCGCCGACCGCGACGCCAGCGCATCCATCGAGATCTCCACACCCGGAGCGATGGACCCGCCGAGGAACTCCCCCTTGCCCGACACGACGTCGACGCACGTGGAGGTCCCGAAATCCACGACGATGCACGGGGATCCGTAGAAGTGGTAGGCCGCCAGACTGTTGACGATGCGGTCGGCGCCGACCTCCTTCGGGTTGTCCACGAGCAGCGGCACTCCCGTGCGCACCCCCGGCTCCACCACCACGTGCGGCACCGACGACCAGTAGCGGTCGAGCATGACGCGCAGCTCACGTAGCACCGACGGCACGGTCGACAACGCCGCCACCCCGGTGACCTGCTCGGCGGATTCGCCGAGCAGACCGCGGAACAGCAGGGCGATCTCGTCGGCGGTCATCCTGGGGTCGGTACGGACGCGCCAGTCGCGCAGCAGCCGCGCGTGCGAGCCGCTGCCCGCGAACACCCCCAGGACGATATTGGTGTTGCGGACGTCGACGGTGAGGAGCACCTCTAGACCAGGGACGGGGAGTCGAGAGTCGACAGCATCCGCGGCGTGATCAGGCCCGAGCCCTCGGGAGCGTGAGCGGGATCGTTGCCGAGCTCGACCTGGCGGTTGTCGGCGTCGACGAACACCACGCGCGGGTCGTAGTCCTTGCACTCCTGCTCGTTCATCACGCCGTAGGCGATGAGGATGACGAGATCGCCGGGGCTGACGAGACGTGCTGCGGCACCGTTGATCCCGATGACGCCCGATCCACGCTCACCGGCGATGACGTACGTCTCGAGCCGGGCGCCGTTGTCGATGTCGACGATGCAGACCTGCTCGCCCTCGAGCAGATCCGCGGCGTCCATCAGATCCTGGTCGACGGTCACCGAACCGACATAATGCAGATCCGCGTGGGTGACGGTGGCGCGGTGGATCTTCGACTTCATCATGGTGCGGAACATGCTCGTCCTCGGTTTCTTTCTCGTTTCCGAATTCGATCGGTGGGTCAGCGGTTCGTCAGGTTGTCTTCGGCGTCGGGATCCACCGGACCGGTGGCTCGTTCGAGGAAGCCGGTGCCGACGGCGACCCCGACGTTGTCGATGAGGCGTGTGGAGCCGAGTCGTGCGGCGACGAGCAGTCGGCCGTCGCCGCGTTCGGGTGCCGGCCCCAGATCGGCGCCGCGCACCTCGAGATAGTCCACCTCGATCTGCGGACTCTGCGCGAGCACGTCGCGTGCCGTGGACAAGATCGCCTCGGCTCCGCCCGCTGCGGCGTGTGCGCCGGCGACGAGCGCCGCAGACAGCGTGGTCGCGATCTCGCGCTGCTCGGGGTCGAGATAGCGGTTGCGGGAGGACAGCGCGAGCCCGTCCTGTTCGCGCACGGTGGGAACGCCGAGGATGCGGATGTCGAGATTCAGGTCGGCGACCATCTGACGGATCAGGGTGAGCTGCTGGTAGTCCTTCTCACCGAAGAACGCCGTGTTGGGACCGACGATGTTGAACAGTTTCGCGACGACCGTCAGCATGCCCGCGAAATGACCGGGACGCGCAGCACCTTCGAGCTCCGACCCGAGTGGACCCGGGTGGATCGTGGTGCGCGGGCCCTGCGGGTACATCGCCGAGACCGTCGGCACGAAGGCGAGTTCGACGCCCGCTTCGCGGAGCAGTTCGAAGTCGGCGTCGAGAGTACGCGGGTAGGCGTCGAGATCTTCGTTCTTCCCGAACTGCAGCGGGTTGACGAAGATCGACACGACCACGACGGCCCCGGTGAGCTTGGCCTGGCGCACGAGTTCGAGGTGACCGGTGTGCAGCGCACCCATCGTCGGTACGAGTGCGACGGTGCGGCCGACGCCGCGCAGAGCCCGGGTGACCTTGGTCAGGCCTGCGGGATCGTGGTGAACGGTCAGTTCACCTCGCACGTATCCGCGCTGTCCTGCTTCACTCACCGTATTCAGCTCCTTCGAGAATTGCCATCAGTTCCGGCTTCGACCCGGTCCGTTGCGCCGATCGCAGCGACAGCGCGCGGTACCCGGCGGCGATCAGCGGGTCGACGGCCTCGAGCGCACGCAGGTGCGCGGCCACGGCGTCGGCATCGCCGCGCGCGACCGGCCCGGTGAGGGCCGAGGGCCCGCGCCGCAGCACGTTGTCGAGCGCTGCGGAGAGCAACGGCTGCAACACCCGTTCGGCGACTCCACCGGGGGCGTCGTCGACGAGTTGCTGGCCGAGCAGTTCCTCCCCCTGCAGGGCGCTGCGCAGGGCCTCGACGGCGTCGGCGACCAGCGTGACCAGGTGGTTGCTGCCGTGCGCGAGCGCAGCGTGGTAGGTCATGCGCATGGACTCGGGGACGCGGACCGGCTCGCCGCCGATCTCGAGGACGAGGGACTGCGCGATGGCGTAGCCGATCTCGTCGGCGGCCGTGATGCCGAAGCACGCGGAGGAGAGCCGGTCGATGTCCTCGTCGTGGCCGGTGAAGGTCATCGCGGGATGGATCGCGAGCGGCACGGCGCCCTGCTCGGTCAGCGGCTCGAGGATCGCGGTGCCGTGAGCACCGGAGACGTGGACGACGATCGTGCCGGCGGCGACCGAACCGGTGGCTGCGAGGCCCTTGACCAGGGACGACAGTTCGGTGTCGGGAACGGCGAGAAGAAGGAGATTGCAGCGGCCGGCAACCTCGTCGACCGGCAGGATCTGCGAATCCGGCAGGCGCGTGGCGGCACGGTGCCGCGAGACGTCGGAGACGGCCGAGCAGGCCACGACGACATGACCAACGCGTTCGAAAGCTGCGCCGAGTGCAGTGCCGACCCGTCCGGCGGACACGATTCCTACCGACAGGCGCGCAGGCGCGGGTGCGTTGGTGATCCCGAAGGAATTCACGGGAGTCCTCTCGTTCGTTCCAGTCCCGCTCAGCGGGTACCGGACGTTCCGCTCGACAATAGCGCGCGTTTTCCGGGGCTCGCCACGGTCGGGCCGAGTGATCTGCGCCTCATCGTCCGAGGTGGGGCGGGTGCGACCTGCCGCGCGATCGCCCCGCGATCAGCGCTCGGCCGACAACGACGCGAGGATCTCCGCGACCGTCCGGCCCTCACCGTCGCCGCGACGGCGCCGGGAGCGACGTCCGGACGATTCGTGGTCGTCCTCGTCGTCCTTCTGGGTCGTTTCCGCAGCTCCATCGGCCTTCGCGGCGGTGTCCTTCCCCTCCGCGGGGTCATCGCCCTTCGTCTTCGCTCCGGCCCCGTCTGCGTCCGTTTGCGGGTCGGGATCGGATCCGGGCTCGTGCTTACCGGGCTTCTGCGGCTCCGGCTTCCCGTCCGCCGCCTTCTCGGCGCTCGCGACCTTCGCGTCCCCGGTCTTCGGGTCCCCCGTCTTCGAGTCCCCGGTCTTCGGGTCCTCGGTCTTCGGGTCCCCCGTCTTCGTGTCTCCGACCTTCTGATCCTCGACTTCCGCGTCCTCGATCTCGGCGTCCTCGACGTCCGGTCCTGCGGCCGCTTTTCCAGCCGTCGCCTTCTCGACCGTGACCTTCCCGGTAGCGGACTTCCCCGTCGCAGAATCAACCTTCGCCTGTTTCTCGGCACGCGGTTCTTCGACATCACCCTTCGCGGACGTCTTCTCCGACGCCTCCGCCGCCCGCATGGCCGCCTCGACCGACTCGGTCTCCGCGGTGACCGGCTCGTCGTCGGGAGAGGCGAAGGCCGGTCCCGACGGACGCGGAGCGGACACCCGCGCCGCCTCGCTCAGTCCACGCAGCTTCTCCGCCTGGCCCTCGAGGGCGACGACATCGTCGGGGAGCCGGCCGTCGAACAACATCTCGAGCGTGCGGCGCAGGGTGGCCAGCTCGGTGCGCAGGGCCGCCATCTCCCCGGCGTCGAGTTTCAGATCGGCACGGACCTTCTCCTCGACGGTCAGCTCGTACTCGCGCCGCGCCGCGATCTCCCGTTGCAACTGCAGTTCGTAGACCGTCTTCAGGTCGTCGGCCTTCGCCCGATCGAGCGCCGATTCCCGGCGGTACTTGTTCATCGCGATGGCTCCGACAGTGGCAGCCCACAGGGCGACGACCACCGCGACACGCAGCAATTGCACGCTCTCACTGAAGATCAACAGCAGCGAGGCGATCATCGCCAGAGCGAGCAGACCGGCCACGATCATCGAGCCGGTACTGCGCCACGGACGGCGATTCCTGTCTGGTCGCGCCGAGGTTGCCATGACCATCAGGGTACTTGGGTGGGTCCTCGGATCGGAGCCGGACGACACGCCCTTCCCCACCCCGAAATCCGATGTCAGAGCGCCGGTTCGTTCGGTTCGTCGGGGTCTTCCGGTGTCCGGCAACAGTATTCGAGCCACAACGCGGCCGCCGCCAGCGCTATGCCGGCGAGGGCTCCGACGAGCACCCCCGACGTGTCGTCGGTGGCGGCCTGCACGACGCCGCGTTGCGGTACGAGATACAGCAGGAAACCGGCCCACACTCCGGCGCTCGCGGCACCCACCAGTGCGGACGCCTTGGCGAGCGCGACCGCGCGGGCGGCGGTGATGGGATGCAACCTGCCGGGGCCCTCACCGATCTCGTGCTTGCCGACCCGCGACCGGATCATGAACGCCAGGATCACCTCGATGACCGCGACGGGATACAGCGAGGCTCCCGCGTAGACGGGGATGGGCGGCAGCGAACCGTACATTGTGCGGACGAGCAACCACGCGACGATCGCTGCCAGCACGGCCAGCGCCAGCAGATCTCGGATCCGGGTCTGTTTCAGCACTCGGCGTGTCCCTGGGTCTTCGGCCCGGCCAGCGTCAGGTCGGTGCGGTGCACACCTTCCCGTTCGGCGGCGTCGAGTTCGTCCAGCCAGTCGCCGATGCCCAGCCGCCGGCCCTCGGCGGTGAGCACGGCCTCGGGTTCGACGTCGAGCCACGGGACGAGCACGAACGCCCGCTGGTGTGCGCGCGGGTGCGGCAGGATCAGTTCCCGATCGTCGCTGCGCACCTCACCCTCGCCGCTGACGCAGGTCACGACGTCGACGTCGAGGCTGCGCGGACCCCAGCGCTGGATCCGGACGCGTTCGGCGGCCTCCTCGAGTTCCTGGCCGAACCGCAGCCAGTCGCGCGGACCGAAGGCGGCATCCTCCGCGACGACGACCGCGTTCAGGAAATCCTCCTGTTCGACGCCGCCCCACGGTGCCGTCGAGTACACCGCCGAGACGGCGACGGCCCGCTCGCCCAATGCGTCGACGACCGACCGCAGGTGCGCGAGCCGGTCGCCGATGTTCGATCCGATGGACAGCACGGCACGACTCATCAGGCGCTCCCCGTCGCATCGCTGCGGGAGCGGTCGATCACCACGGCGACGTCGCCGAAGGTCAGCGGGATCGGCGCCGACGGCTTGTGGAGCGTGACCTCCACCCGGGCGACACGCGGGTCGGTGAGCACCTCGTCGGCGATCTCCCCCGCGACCGTCTCGATGAGATCGCGGCCCGGACCGGCGATGATCGCCGCGGCTCGCTCGGCGAGTTCGCCGTAGTGCAGCGTGTCGGCCAGCTCGTCGGATGCCGCGGCCGGCGCGAGATCGAGCCACACGACGATGTCGACGACGAAGTCCTGACCGTCCCGCTTCTCGTGCTCGAAGACGCCGTGGTTGCCGCGGACCGTCAGTCCCCGTAGTTCGATGCGGTCGCTCACGCGTGCACTCCTTCCGCGCTGCCGCGCTGCCAGGCACGCACCACCGCGAGCGCGTCGCGGGATGCCTGCACGTCGTGGACGCGTACGCCCCATGCGCCGTGTGTGGCGGCGAGCGCCGAGACGACGGCCGTGGCGACCTCACGACCCGAGGGCGGGCGGACCGTGCCGTCGGGCGCCGCGAGCAGCGATCCGAGGAATCGCTTCCGGGACGCCCCGATGAGCACCGGGAAACCCAGGTCGGTGAGTTCGGGCAGGCGCTGCAGCAACTGCCAGTTGTGGTCGGGTTCCTTCACGAAACCCAAACCGGGATCGAGCACGATCTTGTCGGAGTCCACGCCTGCGGCCACCGCGATGTCGACCTGCGTGAGCAGCTCGTCGCGGACCTCGCGGACGACGTCCTCGTAGTGCGTCGAACCGCCCGCGTGGACGAACTCGCCGAGGGGACGCCAGTGCATGAGGATCCACGGCACCCCGGCCTCGGCGACCACCGCGGCCATGTCGGCGTCGGCGCGCCCACCCGAGACGTCGTTGATCATGGTCACCCCGGCCTCCACGGCCGCCTCGGCGACCGAGGCGCGCATCGTGTCGACGCTCGTGGGGATGCCTGCCTCCGCCAGAGCGGCGATGACCGGCGCCACGCGGGACGCCTCGACCTCCGGGTCGACGCGCACGGCCCCGGGCCGGGTGGACTCGCCACCCACGTCGACGATGTCGACGCCGAGCTCGCGCAGCTCGAAGCCGCGGGCTATCGCGGTCTCGCAGTCCAGATATCGACCGCCGTCGGAGAAGGAATCACTGGTGACGTTCAGTACGCCCATCACGACAGGCCACTGTTCGGCGGGGAAGACGGTCACCGGCGCAGGATCAGGTCCAGGGCCTCGGCACGCGACGCCGAACTGGTCTGGAACAGCCCGCGCACGGCGGAGGTGGTGGTGCTGGCACCGGGCTTGCGGATGCCGCGCATCGCCATGCACAGGTGCTCCGCCTCGACCACGACGATCACGCCGCGCGGCTGCAGCTTGCGCATCATGGCGTCGGCGATCTGGCGGGTGAGGCGTTCCTGGACCTGCGGACGCTTGGCGTAGAGGTCGACGACACGCGCCAGCTTCGACAGACCCGTGACGCGGCCCGTGGGGCCCGGGATGTATCCGACGTGGGCGACGCCGTGGAACGACACGAGGTGATGTTCGCACGTCGAGTACATCGGGATGTCTCGCACGAGGACGAGTTCCTGATGACCTTCGTCGAAGGTCGTGTCGAGGACCTCGTCCGGGTCGGTGAACAGTCCCCCGAACACCTCGCGGTAGGCACGGGCCACCCGGGCGGGAGTGTCGCGCAGGCCCTCGCGGTCCGGATCCTCACCCACCGCGATCAGCAGTTCACGCACGGCCGCTTCGGCTCGGGCCTGGTCGAACGTACGACCCGCGTCCACGCTCAATTCGTGGGTCGTCACATCCTCCGGGTCGGAACCCGTATCCGACTTCAGGTGGTTCACCGACACCCGCTCGCCCTCCACTCTTCGCTCACTCGTCTCCATCGGAACCGACGGCCCCGATGCGCGCCCCGTACCGACTCACCGACACGGATCAGTGCCGGCCGGCCGGGCCTTCCCACCGCTGTGTGGGAGGGGGTTCGGGAGCGCCGTAACCATCGCGCGGTTGCGAGTCTCCCACGTGGTTCTCACCACGGTGCGCATCTGCCGCACCGTCTTCGCCGGAGTCCGACGGACGGTCGGCGTCCTGCGGCTCCTGCGGACGCCCGAAACTCTGCGTTTCCTGGGCCTGTTGTCCGTAGCTGGGCTGTCCGTAGCTCTGGGGGTTCTGCCCCTGATGGCCCTGCGGATATCCGTATCCCTGAGGCTGTCCGGGGCCCTGCGGCCCGTGACCCTGCTGTTCCTGCGGGGTCTGCTCGCGCGGTGGCCAGCCGGGAGCCGACCATCCGGCGGGAGCACCGTAGTCCGGACGCGTCGCGTGCCGCGGACCACCCGGATACGGAGCCGTCGGCTGGAAGCCCGGAAGCGGCTCGGAGGCCGGGACCGGCTGCGACTGCTGTTGGGGTTGCGGCTGCTGTTGGGGCTGGGGGTAGCCGTTCGCCGGCTGGTACTGCGGCTGCGCGCCGGGCTGGTAGCCGGCGGGAGCGGGCGCCTCGCCCTGGCCCGGATACTGCGGGTGCTGATGCGCCGGCTTCGTCAGCGACGGCGGTTCCGGCGGCCACGGCTCGCCACGCTCGGCCGCGAGCTCGGCGGGCGTCTTGATCGGCGGCTTGTCGGACGGGACCCGATCACCGAAATCGTTGAAGGTCGTGATCCGCGGACGCTTCTTCACGTCGGCCAGGATCCGGTCGAGATCCTTGCGGGTCAGCGTCTCGTGCTCGAGCAGCTCGCCCGCCAACACGTCGAGGGCGTCGCGGTACTCGTTGAGGATCGCCCACGCCTCGGTGTGCGCGGCCTCGATGAGGTTGCGGACCTCCTCGTCGATCTCGCGTGCCACTTCGTGCGAGTAGTCGGACTGCACACCCATCGACCGGCCGAGGAAGGGGTCGCCCTGCTCCTGGCCGTAGCGGACGGCGCCGAGCTTCGCGCTCATGCCGTACTCGGTGACCATCGCGCGCGCGATCTTCGTGGCCTGGTCGATGTCGGACGAGGCGCCGGTGGTGGGCTCGCGGAAGACGAGTTCCTCCGCGGCACGACCGCCCATCGCCATGACGAGGCGCGCGATCATCTCCGAACGCGTCATCAGGCCCTTGTCGTCCTCGGGCACCGTCATCGCGTGACCGCCGGTGCGGCCGCGGGCGAGGATGGTGACCTTGTAAACCGGCTCGATGTCGGGCATCGCCCACGCGGCGAGGGTGTGACCACCCTCGTGGTAGGCCGTGATCTTCTTCTCGTGCTCGCTGATGATGCGGCTCTTGCGGCGGGGACCGCCGATGACACGGTCGACCGATTCCTCGAGGATCGCCTCGGTGATCACCGTGCCGTTCTCACGGGCGGTGAGCAGCGCGGCCTCGTTGACGACGTTCGCGAGGTCGGCACCGGACATGCCCACCGTGCGCTTGGCGAGCGCACCGAGATCCGCGTTGGGATCGATCGGCTTGCCCTTCGAGTGAACGGCGAGGATCGCCCGGCGACCGGCGAGGTCGGGGTTCGTCACCGGGATCTGACGGTCGAAACGGCCGGGACGCAGCAGTGCCGGGTCGAGGATGTCGGGGCGGTTCGTCGCGGCCATCACGATGATGCCGGAGCGGTCGCCGAAGCCGTCCATCTCGACGAGCAGCTGGTTGAGGGTCTGCTCACGCTCGTCGTGACCACCGCCGAGGCCGGCGCCGCGCTGGCGGCCGACCGCGTCGATCTCATCGACGAAGATGATGCAGGGAGCGCTCTGCTTGGCCTGCTCGAACAGATCGCGCACGCGGGAGGCGCCGACACCGACGAACATCTCGACGAAGTCCGAACCGGAGATCGTGAAGAACGGGACGCCCGCCTCGCCGGCGACGGCACGCGCGAGGAGGGTCTTACCGGTGCCGGGAGGACCGTAGAGCAGTACGCCCTTGGGGATCTTCGCGCCGAGCGCCTGGTAGCGCGCCGGGTTCTGCAGGAAGTCCTTGATCTCGTAGAGCTCCTCGACGGCCTCGTTGGCGCCGGCGACATCGGCGAAGGTCGTCTTGGGCATGTCCTTCGACAGCTGCTTGGCCTTCGACTTGCCGAAGCCCATCATGCCGCCGCGACCACCGCCCTGCATGCGGCTCATCACGAAGAAGAACACGCCGAGCAGGATGATCATCGGCAGGACGAAGATGAGGATCGAGGTCAGCCAGCTCTCCTGGGTGACGCTCGTGTCGTACTTCTGCGCGCCCGACGCGGCGACCAGGTCGAAGATCTGTTCGGAGGCCGACGCGGGGTACTTCGCGATGATCTCGGTGCTGCCCTCGGTCGCGTCGTTGCCGTTCTCGAGCCACAGACGCACCTGCTGTTCGCGGTCGTCGATGCGGGCTTCGCTGACGTTCTGCGATTCGAGTTGGGACACCGCGACGGACGTGTCCACCTGGGTGAAACCGCGCGTGTCGTCGCCGAAGTAACTGAAGGCGTAGATCACCAGCAGAATGCCGGCGACGATCGCCAGATTACGGAACACTGTCTTGCGGTTCATACAGGTTCGGCCCGAGCGGCCGGTCCTTTCGATCGAGTTCGTCGGGGTCTCGCAGTCGCGGCGCTTCGCGCCCGGGGTGGCCGCACGCCGCGACGGTCACTGACCAAGCAACGCAAGGTTACCGCGTAGCAACGAGCGGTCGCCCCGGCACCGGCCGGAGCCGACACCGGGAAGACGTCGTAATCGACAACGATCGGGACGGAACCGGAGTTCCCCGAGCCGGGGACCTCACGACGCGGCTCGACCGGAGGTCAGCTGCTGTAGACCTTGGGATCCAGCGTGCCGATGTAGGGCAGGTCGCGGTAGCGCTCGTCGTAGTCGAGTCCGTAGCCGACGACGAACTCGTCCGGGATGTCGAATCCGACGTCCTTGACCTCGACGTCGATCTTCACGGCCTCCGGCTTGCGGAGCAGCGTGACGACCTCGAGCGACGCGGGGTTGCGCGTCGAGAGGTTCTTGAGCAGCCACGACAGCGTCAGACCCGAGTCGATGATGTCCTCGACGATGAGGACGTTGCGACCGGCGATGTCCTTGTCGAGGTCCTTGAGGATGCGCACGACACCCGAGGACGAGGTCGACGACCCGTACGAACTTACGGCCATGAACTCCATCTGCGTCGGGATCGGCAGAGCGCGCGCGAAGTCGGTCATGAAGAAGATGGCGCCCTTGAGCACCCCGATGAGCAGCAGATCGCCTTCCGGCGCACCCACCGGGTAACGCTCGGCGACCGACTGCGCCAGCTCTGCGGTCCGCTCCTTGATCTGTTCTTCGGAGATCAGCACCGACGCTATGTCGTTCTCGTACACCGGGGTCCTTCCCTACCTTCTGCTGCCGGTCGCCCGGACCTTCGCCCGGTCGACGTACTCCACGGCAAGCGTGCCACGCCGACGCGACACCACCAACCTCGTCCCCGTCCGCGGGCCCCGTCCGACAGCGACCGGGCCCTGTCCGCGCCACGCCGCTACCAGATCGTCGACCGTCCGCAGCATCGTCTCGTTCGGCGTGACGGTGTGATCGATCAGCCACGANGCGGCGGGAGCCGCCGCGAGAGTGTCGGTGTCGAGCAGGTCGTCCTCGCGCCGCGCTGTCGCGAGCAGGTCGCCGGCCCAGACATCGAGGGCGTGGCCGTCGTCCTGTAGTTGCCCGGCCGTGCGCGCGAGGGCTTCGGCGACGCCCCCACCGAGCACGTCCTCGAGCAGCGGCAGTACCTCACGGCGCAGACGCACGCGCGTGAACCGGTCGTCGGTGTTGTGCGGATCCTCGTACGGGCGGTAGCCGAGTTCGTCGCACGCCCGGCGGGTCGTGTCGCGGCGCACGCCGAGCAGCGGCCGGCCCCACGGCGGGTCGAAGGGTGCCATCCCGCGGATCGAACGCAGCCCCGATCCGCGGCCGAGACCGAGCAGCACCGTCTCGGCCTGGTCGTCGAGGGTGTGCCCGAGCAACACGGTCCGGTCGTCGCGGTTCTCGTCGAGCGCCCGGTAGCGGGCCGCGCGCGCGGCGGCCTCGAGGCCTCCCCCACCGGTGACGTCCACACCGACCACCATGACGGTCGCGCAGCCGCGGGCCCGGGCGAACTCCGCGGCCCGCGCGGCGACGACCTCGGAACCGGACTGGAGGCGATGATCGACGACGACGGCGTGCACCGCCTCGGTCTCCGCGACGGCAGCGGCGGTCAGGGCGGCGGAATCGGCCCCGCCCGACAACGCGACGGTCACCGCGTCGGCCGGGTGCGCGCCCAGCCAGGCCCGCACGGCGAGGCGCACCTCGTGGATCGCCGGGGCTTCGGGCAGCAGCGGACGATCGTTGGACGGTGAAGCCACGATCAGCTCAGCACCCGCGCGATCCACGCATCGGGATGGTCGATCTCCGTCAGGGTGGGCAGGGCGTCCGGACCGGACCACACGGCGTTGAAGTCGTCCGTGCCGACCTTCGCGACGACGGCGTCGACGAACTTCTTGCCGTGCACGTACTGGGCCATCTTGGCGTCCATGCCGAGGACGAGCCGGATGAGGCGATGCACCGGGCTGCTGTTGCGGTGCCGCCGGTTGTCGAACGCCCGCCGGATCCGCGCGACCGACGGAACCACGGCCGGGCCGACACCGTCCATTACATGATCGGCGTGGCCTTCGAGCAGCGTTCCGAGCGCGAGGATCCGATCGAACGACTCGCGCTGAGACTGTGCCTGCAGCGCCCGCACGACACCGAGCATGCCCCGCTCCGACATCGCCTTGTCGCCGGGAGTACGCAGGTCCTTCACCGCCGACACCACGCGGGTCGCGACGTCGCCCATCGGTTCGTCGACCGCGGTGGCGAGGTCGGCGGCGGCCTCGCGCATCAGCTCGGCCATCCACGGTGCCTGTGCGAACTGCACGCGGTGGGTCACCTCGTGCAGGCACACCCACAGCCGGAAGTCGGCGGGCGGCACCTTCAGGGCGCGTTCGACCGCGACGACGTTGGGCGCGACGAGCAGCAGCGAACGAGAGAACGGGTCGTACTGTCCGAGCACCGCGGACGACAGGTAGGCGAGCATCGCGCCGGCCTGCGCGCCCGCCGGTTTGCCCACCCAGCGGAGGGAGGAGCCGGCCGGATCCTCGCCCGAGGTCGCGGTGAGGTCGGCCATCGACGCCGCGGCCGCACGTACCCAGCCCGGCCGGTCGACGACCTGCGCGGGCGGCGGCTCGGTTCCGTCGTCGAGACGCGTGTGCTCGCGCACCGGTCCCTCGGCGCGCGCGGCGGCCGAGAACAACTCGTCCTGCACCGCATCGCGGGTGTACCGCGACATCGCGGGTTCGGAGCGGGTGAGGCGCACGCCGACCCCGGCCGCGAACGACCAGTCGATCGCGTCGCCGAGTGCCCGCTCCTTGCCGGTCATCGGCAACCGCACTCACGCAGTACCGACGCCACGGCGTCGAGGGCGGGCCGAGCCTCGCTCGGGGACCGGCCGTTGGACAGCAGAGCGAACGACAGCACGCGGCCGTCGGAGTCGACGGTGTATCCCGTGAGTCCGTTGACCTCGGTCAGAGTGCCGGTCTTCGCCCGCACCCATCCGGCTCCGGCACGGGTCGTGGTGCCGTAGCGGTCGGCGAGCGTGCCGGTCGCTCCGGCGACGGGAAGATAGTCGAGCATGGGCCGCAGCTCCGTCCTGTTCGGTCCGGCCGCCTCGGAGATCACGCGATCGAGCGTACGAGCAGGGATCCGGTTCTCGACCGAGAGCCCGCTGACGTCGCGCAACGTCACACCGGTGACGTCCAGACCCGCTTGCTGCAGGGTACCGGTCACCGCCTTCGTCGTGCCCTCGAACGAGTGCTCGTTGCCCGTCGCGACGGCGACCTCCCGTCCGATGGTCTCCGCGAGGACGTTGTCGGATCGGCGCAGCATCTGACCGAGACGCACAGTGAGTGGCGCCGACTGGACCGACGCCATGGGCGCCGCACCGGGTGAGGCGGATCCGAGCGCTACCCGCGCGGGGTCGGCACCGAGCGCCGTCGCCAGTGCACGACCGGCGTCCAGGGCAGGCGTAGCGCTGCGAGGCGATTCGTCCTCGAGTGGGTTCGACCGGGCGCCGTCGAGCATCACCGGTTCGATGGGTGCGACGTAACCGTCGCCGACGTCCTCGGGAAACCAGCCCGGCGCGAGCGGATCCCCGCTGTACAGACTCGTGTCGACGAGGACCGTCTCGACCGTCGTGCCGCTGCGCCGGATCTGTTCGGCGAGGTCGGCGATGCGGGGACCACCGGGGTAGAAGCTCTCCTCGCCGGGCGGCATCGCCGAGAGGGTGGGGTCGCCACCCGCGATGAGGACGATCTCCCCCGGCTTCGAACCCTCGACGACACGCGTGGTGATCCGATGATCGGAGGGCAGCACGAGCATGGCGGCCGCGGCGGTGAGGATCTTCGTGGTGGAGGCCGGGATCAGCGCGCGATCGGCGTCCTTCGACCACAGCACCGTGCCGGTCGTGGGGTCGGTGATCGACCCGGCGAAGTCACCGAGGCCGGGATTGTTCACCGCCTGGTCGAGTGCCGCCGCCAGCGAGGTCGGGTCGGGCGTCGGAGCGTCGGGCGAGACCGCGGCGACCGCGGGGGTCGCGATCACCGGTGCCGGTGCGGGGAGCACGACCGCGCCGGCGGACGCCCGCACGTCGTAGATCGCGAAGGCTCCGCCCACGACGAGAGCGAGGAAACCCGCTCCCCAGATCCCGAAGAGGATCTTCATGTTCCGTCGTCGCCTGGTTGCCAGTGAACCCTGCTTCTTGTTGCCGCCCTGCCCCGTCAACACGCCTCCGCTGCATCCTGCACACACTGGTCGACCAGCTACCCGCACTTCCCGCTGCCGGCCGCACACTGCTGTGACGCACTCGGGGCCCCGGTACCTGCACCTCCAGCCTAGTAGTACTTTGTTAGGTTCACCACTTCTTGTTGCGGGGCCTCGAGTTTCGGCGGGATGTCCGAGACGATGACCGGGTGGATGCCGCAGCCCTGATCGATGTCGGTGAACGTCTCGACGTGTTCGTCGACGAGGTGTTCTCCTCGCTCAAACGCAAGGACCAGCGAGCAACGGCAGGGGTATATGCGCGGGGATTGATGCTCGACGGGCGCCGCAAGTCGATGCAACCGATGGCCGACCGGCTCGGGATCGATCACCAACGCCTGCAGCAGTTCGTCACCACCTCACCATGGGATCCGGTACCGGTCCGGAAAACGCTGTCCCGCAGGGCGTGTGATCTGATCGTCCCGGATGCGTGGGTGATCGACGACACCGGATTCGCCAAGGACGGCGACGCCTCCCCATGCGTGGCCCGGCAGTATTCGGGCACCTTGGGCAAGGTCGGGAACTGCCAGGTCGCGGTCAGTGTGCACGCCGCCACCGATTCCGCGTCCGCGCCGTTGGATTGGCGGCTGTATCTGCCCGAGAGCTGGGACGATCAGCGGTGCGACGATCCGGAGACGGCCGCGGTGATCACCGCTCGCCGGCGACGCAATGCGATCCCGGACGAGGAGCGGTACCGCTCCAAGGCGGTCATGGCTCTCGAGATGCTCGACGAGCTGATCTCGTGGGGCCGGACCCCGCCGGTGATCGTCGCCGACGCCGGCTACGGTGACTCGGCCACCTTCCGTCAGGGTCTGACCGACCGCGACCTGGTCTACGTCGTGGCGGTCAAGGGCGCGACCCTCGCCCACCCGGGTGATGCGGTGCCGGTCGCCGCCGCGTATTCCGGGCGCGGGCGGCCGCCGACCCGGCGCTACCCGGCGGCGGTGACCTGCAAAGATCTCGTCTTGGGGGCAGGCGTCGAAGCACTGACCGAGATCAACTGGCGCTGCGGCACCAAGACCGGCCCGGCCAATCCGGCCGCGGCGATGCGCTCACGCTTCGTGGCGCTGCGCATACGCCCGGCCAACCGCACGATTCCCCGCGATGAGGACGGTGTGCTGCCGCAGGCCTGGCTGCTCGCCGAATGGCCGATCGGAACGGCCGCCCCTACCGACTTCTGGCTCGCCACCCTGCCTGATGACACCCCGCTGTCGGAGTTGGTGCGCCTGGCCAAGATCCGTTGGCGCATCGAACACGACTACCGGGAACTGAAAACCGGTCTCGGACTCGATCATTTCGAAGGGCGTTCCTGGCTCGGCTGGCACCATCACGTCACCCTCGTCACCGCCGCGCACCTGTTCCTGACGTCACTGCGACTGACCGACCCAAAAGCGACCGGGCGGGACTGACCCTCTACGGCATCGTGCGCGAACTCCAACGCGCACTGGCCTATTGGATCGGTACCTGCCCGACCTGCCACCACACCTTCCCGACCTAACAAAGTCCTACTAGCGCCGCGACCGTTATCCTCTCTGCGGACCATCACCGCAGATACGGATGTCGTATCCGCCGGAAAAACACCGACGAAGTGAGGCAAGGCGTGGAGTTCGAGGTCACCATCGAGATCCCCAAGGGACAGCGGAACAAGTACGAGGTCGATCACGAGACCGGACGCGTCAAGCTCGATCGTTACCTGTACACCTCGTTCGGCTACCCGGCCGACTACGGCTACATCGAGAACACCCTCGGTGAGGACGGCGATCCGCTCGACTGCATGGTCCTGCTGCCCGAGTCGGTCTTCCCCGGCGTGATCGTCGAGGCCCGCCCCGTCGGCATGTTCAAGATGGTCGACGAGGCCGGTGGCGACGACAAGATCCTGGCCGTCCCGGCCGGCGACCCGCGGTGGGATCACGTCCAGGACATCAGCGACGTCTCGCAGTTCGAGCTCGACGCCATCAAGCACTTCTTCGTGCACTACAAGGATCTCGAGCCGGGCAAGCACGTCGAGGCCGCCGACTGGGTCGGTCGCGCCGAGGCCGAGGCCGAGGTGACCGCGTCGGTCGAGCGCCTGAAGAACAACGGCGGGCACTGACACCGAGCCTGTACAACGCGGATCCCCCGGACGATGCGATCGTCCGGGGGATCCGTCGTTTGCGGGGTCTATTCGCCCTTGAACTGCGGCGGGCGCTTCTCGAAGACGGCGGTGATCGCCTCGGTGAGGTCCTCCGACGGCAGGAACGCCGCGTTCCACGCCGCGACGTAGCGGAGGCTGTCGTCGACCTGCGGCGAGCGCGTGTGGTCGAGGACGTTCTTGATGCCCTGGACGACGAGCGGCGGGTTGGCGGCGATCTCCGCGGCGGTCGCGTGAGCGGCGGCCAGCACTGCATCGGCGTCGTCGTGGACGTCGTTGACGAGACCGATCTTCTCGGCGCGGGCGGCGTCGATGTCCTTGCCCGTGAGCGCGAGCTCGCGGACGTGACCGTCGCCGATGATGAGCGGGAGCCGGGCGAGGGTGCCGACGTCGGCGACCATTCCGACCTTGACCTCGCGGACGCTGAACTTCGCGTCGGCGCTCGCGTAGCGGATGTCGGCGGCGGAGATGAGGTCGACCGCTCCGCCGATGCACCAGCCCTGGACCGCGGCGACGACCGGCTTGCGGCAGTCGGCGACGGCCGTGATGGCCGCCTGCATGTTCTTGATCAACGTGTGGAAGTCCGTGCGCGGCTTCGCGAGCGCCTTGCCGGAGACGACGGCGCCGAGGCTGCCGCCCATGGCGACGAGGTCGAGGCCGTAGGAGAAGTTCCGGCCGGAACCGGCGAGGACGACGGCGCGGACCTCGGGGTCGGCGTCGAGCTCACCGAACAGGACGGGCAATTCCGCCCAGAAGTCGGGGCCCATGGCGTTGCCCTTGCCGGGGCCGATGAGCGTGACCTGTGCGACGTGATCCTTGCGTTCGACGGTGAACGCTTTCCAAGGCGAGAGATCGGACATTGTGTGTTCGGCGGCTCTCGGCCCTCACAAGGATGAGAACCGCCGTCCTCCTTCCAGGGTCGGGCTTGTGATGGTGACGACGGAATCTGTCGGTGGGCGTCGATAGCGTGCCCGGGCATGGGGGTCGAGGTTGTGCGTTACAACTTCCGGTTGCGTGCGGGCAGCAACGCCGAACGTGCGCTGCTCGACGAATGGCATCGCTGCAGGTTCCTGTGGAACGAAGCCGTGCACCTCCAGAAGACGGGCGCACGACCCACTTCCGGGAAGCTGAGCAAACAGCTGACCGAGACGCGCAGACGATCGGCGTGGTTGCGGGCCGGCTCCCAGGTCGCTCAACAACAGACGTTGCGGACCTACGCTCGTGCGCTCGACTCGTCGTTCGCGGTGAAAGGACGCAACCGCCCGAAGTTCAAGTCCCGGAAGGCAACGTCGCCGACTCTCGAGTACACCCGTCGCAGCTTCCGGATCCAGGAAGGCCGATTGCGCTTGCCGAAGGGCGTCACAATTCCGGTGGTGTGGTCGCGGAAACTGCCATCCGAACCGTCGAGTGTGCGCATCACCCGCGACTCGGTCGGAGATTGGTACGCGTCGTTCGTCGTCACCCGCAGCACCGAACCTCCGGCTCCGGCGCCGCCTGGTTCGGCGATCGGTGTCGATTGGGGAGTGACCCACACGGCGACCACCACCGACGAGCGGTTCGACCTGCCGCACCGGGGTCATCGCAAGCGTTGCGCGGCGGAGCTGGCGAAGGCGCAACGAACCATGGCTCGCCGACGCAGACCCAAGGGAAGCCGACCGTCCAACGGATACCGGCGAGCCCGCAAACGTGCGTCGCAGGTGCAGAAGAAGGCCGCTCGGCGGAACCAGCACGAGGCACGGATGTGGGCGCGCGGAGTGGTCGCACACCACGCACTGATCGCCGTGGAGGATTTCCGCCCCCAGCTCCTCGCCCGATCCACGATGGCGAGGAAAGCGGCGGACGCCGCGATCGGCGCTGCGAAGCGCGAACTCGCCGAGCAGGGCACGCGGGCCGGCCGGAAGGTGGTGCTGGTACGGCCCGCATACACGACGATGACGTGTTCGAGATGTTTCGCGAGAGCCAAGCAACGCCTCGAACTCGGCGAACGAACCTTCCGATGCTCGGCCTGCGACTACAGCGCATGCCGGGACCGGAACGCTGCCAGAGTGATTCTGGCTGTGGCGGAGCGTGGCCACACCGGTGTCGACGACGTCAGACAGGCGGATCACCTCCTGGGTGGTTCGGTTGCGGTCCGAGCCGGGAATCTCCTGCCTTCTGGCAGGAGAGGCGTTAATACCGAAGGGTAACTTGTTTACGTACGGACTGTATCGAGCCACCCCACGACACGACACGACGACGACGCGTCCTCGGAACCGCGCCCATCCGGCGGCGATTTTCCTACTCTTGATCCATGACCAGGTCGCTGCATCCGAATGCCCACCGCGTCTCGGACACGCTCATCGCCCGCGGCCATCACGGTCTGATCGTCCAGCAGCCGGAGACCGTGCACACCGCTGAGCAGGCCGCCGCCGCGGTCGGTGTCGAGGTGGGCGCGATCGTGAAGTCGCTCGTCTTCCTGCTCGATGACGACCCGATCCTGCTGTTGGTGTCCGGGGCGCATCGCGTGTCGGTCGAGCGGACCGGCGAGCGGCTCGGTGGCGAACTCGTGCCGGCCTCCTCCGACCTGGTCACGGAGGTCACCGGCCAGCCGCTCGGTGGCGTCGCACCGCTCGGTCATCCCACGAACCTGCCCACCTACATCGACCGTGCGCTGCAGCTCCACCCGGATCTGTGGGCGTCGGGTGGATGCCCGAACACACTGTTCCGGACCGTCTATTCGGAGCTCATGCGCATCACCGCGGCGATCGACGTCGACGTGGACTGAGACCGTCCACCTACCGGTACACCGGCATCTCCATCCGGGTACACTTTCCGTCGTGACAGTCCGAGCGTGGAGCCGCAGGCATGTCGACCTGTGTCGTACCCGCTCGTGCCTCTGTGCGTTCTGAGATCCGCACCATCCCTTCCTCTTTTCCGGCGCCGCACTGCTGCGGGTAGTTGCCCGCCCGGCGCCGTTCACCTTCCGACCAGCGGAGCCCTTCCATGACCACGTCCTCCATCGAGAACCCGGCCGGCAGCTCGGTCGATTCCCCCGAACTCGTTCTCATCGTGCAGATCTCGGACACGAACGCCGGGTCGGCGGGCGATCTCGCCGCCCTCGCCGATGCTCTGCGGGAGACCGCGCTCGATCTGCTCCCGGGTGCGCGCACCCACACTCTTCTCAGCCCCGGCCCGACCCCTCTGGTCATCGATCTGCCGGCCCGGGGGCTGGTGCTCGACAATCAGCGGGTCGAGTTGAGTCACAGCGAATTCGAGATCCTCGCGCACTTGGTGCGTCGGCCCCGCGTCGTGGTGTCCCGCGCAGCATTGAGGCCGCTCGGCGCCGGATACTCGGAGAACGACGACTTCGACACCGACCGCGGCAACCGCAGTGTCGACGTCCATGTCTCCCGGATCCGTTCCAAGTTGGGACGTTTCGGCAACATCATCACCACTGTCCGCGGGTCGGGCTACCGGTTCGATCCCGATCCGCGCGTACACGTCGTCGAATCACTCGACCGCCGTACGGCGTGAACGCATGCGAAGGAGGGGCAGGAGTCGAAACTCCTGCCCCTCCTTCGCAATACCGTTGCGTGTCAGGAAGCGCGCACGGATGTCCGAGCGCCCTCACCGAACCGGCGCAGGACCTCGACGACGGTCGGCGAGACCTCGACGAGGCCGCGCGACTCCAGCCACGGCAGCGTTCCGTCGACGAGATGCTCGACGGTGAACGGCGCGGCGAGCGGGATCAGCGTGACGCCGTCGGCGACCTGCACGGCATGGATGTCCGCCATCAGCCCGGCGAGACCGTGCGGCGTTCCGACATAGGACAGCGTGCCTGCCTCCCCGCGAGTCGATTCCGGGCGGGTGCGCCGGGTACGGGCGGTGCGGGCATCGGAGGCGAGGACGATCTCGACGTCGACGAGCACCGTGACCGAATCGGGATCGCGGCCCTCCTCGGCGGCCTCTGCGCGGATGCGGTCGCGCAGTTTCCCGGCTTCACGCAGGTCGGCGGCACGCACCCGCACGACGTTGGATACATCGGCGCTGAGGTCGAGCGGCGGGTCGCCGACACGTCCCAGAGTCAGGTCGGCCCAGTAGTCGGGCCCGGAGTGACCGGTGAGTTCGACGGCGACGCGCAACGGCCGGATCGCGGCGGACTCGACGACGGCCGGGTCTGCGGATACAGGGGTGACGGTGGATGCGACGGACATGGGATACCTCTCGGTACGGGCCGCGGAGCGGCACGGAGGGATCGGCCTGTGAGCCGGAAGACTGTGAGGGAGAAGACCTTCAGTCCGGACAGATTCCCGATACCGTACGGCAGAGGTCGACATGGCGACGGCACCAGCGTGCCGCAGCGATCGTCCTCGTCCGTCCCATGCGAATTACCCTACTGATCCTATGGGGAATTGTCGACCGCTAGACGCACGGAGATGCGTCGCCGTCGGTCGCTCCGAGGCCGGGACGCGTCTCCGGCGAGGGGTTCCACACGCCGGCGGTCTTCGCGTGCACCCACGTCGGCCCGTTCTCGACCAGCAACCGGAGCGCTCCGAGGAGCCGCTCGACATCGTCGGACGAGCTGCCGAGTCCGAGCGACGCCCGGACGGCTCCGCCGGCACGACCGACCCGCGCGAGCAGCGGGTGGGCGCAGAAGCGTCCGTCACGGACGCCGATGCCGTACTCGGCGGACAGATAGGAGGCGACGTGGCCGGGCTCGTAGCCGTCGACCGTGAAGGTGACGATCCCGACACTGTCGGCCGAATCGTTCCACAGCCGAAGCACTTCCACGCCGTCGATGGCCTGCAGACCCTCGACGAGCAGGGCGCACAGGGCCTCCTCGTGACGGATCACCGCGTCGGCGTCGAAACCGGCGAGCGCATCGCACGCGGCGGCAAGGGCGGCGACGCCGAGCACGTTGGGGGTGCCGGCCTCGTGACGCGCAGGGGCGCAGGACCATTCGGTGTGATNGGAGCCAGTCTCGGCGGCCGACGAGCACTCCCGCACCGAACGGCGCGTACAGCTTGTGGCCGGAGAAGGCGAGGTAGTCCACACCGAGCTCGACGAGATCGACACGGCGATGGGGCACGAGCTGCGCACCGTCGACGAGGATCCGGGCACCGGAAGCGTGTGCGAGCTCGGCGAGTTCGGCGATCGGCAGGACCTCACCGGTGACGTTGGAAGCACCGGTGACGGCGAGCAGGGCCGCGGGTGCGCGCTGCAGTTCGACCGCGAGACGCCATACCGTCTCGGAGACGGTGTCCGCAGCCTCGACGATGCGAGAGTTCTTCCAGGGCAGCAGATTCGCATGGTGCTCGATGTCGAGCACCACGACATCGCCGGGCACCGCACTCGCGAGCAGGTTCAGCGAATCGGTGGTGTTGCGCGTGAAGACAACGACCTGGTCGTCGGCCGCGCCGACGAAGCGCGACACGGAGGAGCGGGCGTCCTCGTAGGCGGTGGTGCTGATCCGCGAAGCGTATCCGGCGCCGCGGTGCACGCTCGCATAGAAGGGCAGCAGCTCGGTGATGCGGTCGGTGACGGCGGACAGCGCCGGTGCGCTCGCCGCGTAGTCGAAGTTCGCATAGGTGCAGGTACCCCCCTGGACGAGCGGAACCTGCACGTCACAGCCGGAAACGGTGGCAAAGGGAGCGATGCAGGTGGTGGTGGCTACAGCAGTCATGACAAATCCCTTGTGTACTCGGGGACCCGCCGGTGACGCCTACGACGGAGAATTCTCGTCGCCAGCGGAGTCCGCGCTTGCCGTGTCCGGTAGTGGATTCACGGCCCGGTCGTCACCCGGAGCACCCCACCGCGGTTGGAGGGTTGCCGACCAGCTAGCCGGGGCTTGACGCTGGTACTCATGACCTGGCGAAGAGAATGGCAGGACGACCGGGCCGTGTCAACCCCGCACAGCTCCGCGTCGCCCGGCACCGCACGACGCCGACACGCGTTCTGCGCGCCGAACGTTCACCTGCCGTCCACCCGGACGTGAGATAACCGGAAGCACCATCGAGCAGAAGGACCCGCGGAATTGCCAGCCATAACCTCGACCCCCGTCGGCCGGTCCCCCATCCCCGACGAGTTCCTCCGCGCGTCGCACGCTCCACCCGCCCGCACCCTCGTCGACCTGCTGCGGAGTACTGCCGAAGCACATCCCGACGCCCCCGCGATCGACGACGGCGCGACGGTCCTCGAATACGCCGAACTGGTCGAGGCGGTGATCGCCGGTGCGTATGCGCTGAACGACGCGGGCGTCGGGGCCGGCGACAGGGTCGGGGTCCGCATGACCTCCGGGCGCAGCGACCTGTATGTGACGATTCTCTCCATTCTCGCCGCGGGCGCCGCGTACGTCCCCGTCGACGCCGACGATCCCGACGAGCGGGCCGAACTCGTGTTCTCGGAAGCGCAGGTCACCGCCATCGTCACGGACGAGGGCATCGGACCGGGCACGGCCGCGCCGTCGGGCACCCCGGTGGTGCGGGGCCCGAACCTCGATGACGACGCGTGGATCATCTTCACCTCCGGTTCAACCGGAACACCGAAGGGTGTCGCCGTCACCCACCGCAATGCGGCGGCCTTCGTCGACGCGGAAGCGCGAATGTTCTGCCAAGGGGAGCCGCTCGGTCCCGGCGACCGGGTCCTGGCCGGGCTGTCCGTGGCGTTCGACGCCTCGTGCGAGGAGATGTGGCTCGCCTGGCGGCACGGCGCCTGCCTGGTTCCGGCGCCCCGCGCGCTCGTCCGCTCCGGCATGGACCTCGGGCCGTGGCTCGTCTCGCGCAACATCAACGTCGTCTCCACGGTGCCCACCCTCGCGGCGATGTGGCCGGCCGAAGCCCTCGAGGCGGTGCGTTTGCTCATCTTCGGTGGCGAGGCCTGCCCACCCGATCTCGTCGAACGTCTCGCGGTTCCGGGACGCGAGGTGTGGAACACCTACGGCCCCACGGAGGCGACGGTCGTGGCCTGCGCGTCGCTGATGGACGGCACCGGACCGGTCCGCATCGGCCTGCCCCTCGACGGATGGGATCTCGCCGTCGTGGACGCCGACGGCAACCCCGTCGAGGAGGGCGCGACCGGTGAACTCGTCATCGGTGGTGTCGGCCTCGCGCGCTACCTCGATCCGGCGAAGGACGCCGAGAAGTACGCTCCGATGCCCACGCTCGGCTGGGACCGCGCCTACCGCAGCGGTGATCTCGTGACGCTCGACCGCGCCGGTCTGCTGTTCCAGGGACGCGCCGACGACCAGGTCAAGATCGGTGGCCGCCGCATCGAACTCGGCGAGGTCGACAACGCACTGCAGAACCTGCCCGGCGTGGCGGGCGGTGCGTGCGCGGTCCGCAAGACGGCCGCGGGACATTCGATCCTCGTGGGATACCTCGCCTCCACCGATCCGGACTTCGACATCGCGTCGGCCCACGACCTGCTGTCCGAACAACTCCCGGCCGCGCTCGTCCCGCGACTCGCGCTCGTCGACGAACTGCCCACCCGCACGTCCGGCAAGGTCGACCGCAACGCCCTGCCGTGGCCGCTGCCCGGCGCCGATGCCGACTCGGTGGAAGCACTCGGTCTCGATCCCACCGCCGAATGGGTCGCCGAACTGTGGACCGACATCCTCGGCGCCCGGATCGAGGGCGTCGACGACGACTTCTTCGAACTCGGCGGTGGTTCCCTCGCGGCGGCGCAACTCGTCACGGCGCTGCGGAGCCGGTATCCGGAGATGACGGTCGCGGAACTGTACGACCACCCGAGGCTCGGATCGCTCGCCGTCTATCTCGACGAACTCGCGCCGACGGAAGCGGCGACACCGCGTGAGGTGATGCCGGTGCCGCGACTCGCCCAGCTCGGGCAGATCGCGGTGACGGCCGTCCTCACCACCCTCACCGGACTGCAGTGGGTGACGTGGCTGGCGATCCTGAACAACGTCGTCGCGTTCGTCGTGGACGTGCCGTGGACCGTCACCCTGTCGTGGTGGTGGGTCGCGTTCGGTGTCCTGCTGTTCCTCACGCCCGTCGGACGCATGGCGATCTCCGTCGCGGGTTCGCGTCTGCTCCTGCGCGGCATGAAGCCCGGAAGCTACCCCCGCGGCGGGAGCGTCCACCTCCGGCTGTGGACGGCCCTGCGACTGTCCGAGGCCGTGGGTGCCGTGAACATCTCGAGCGCTCCCTGGATGCGCCAGTACGCGCGGGCGCTGGGAGCGAAGGTGGGCCGCGACGTCGACCTGCACAGTCTTCCGCCCGTCACTGGCCTCCTCGAACTCGGCGACGGTTGTGCCGTCGAGCCGGAGGTGGATCTCGGTGGCTACTGGGTGGACGGCGACGTCGTCCACATCGGAAGCATCCGGATCGGTGCCGGTGCCACGGTGGGCGCCCGATCGTTCCTGGCCCCCGGTGCGCGGATCGGTAAGGACGCCGAAGTGGAGGCCGGATCCGCGGTGTTCGGTCGCGTGAAGGCCGGGCAGAACTGGTCGGGTTCCCCCGCCCGCAAGGCCGGCAAGGCCGACCGGCCGTGGCCCGCCGCGACTCCGCCGCGGGGCGGCAGGTGGGTGCCGGTCTACGCGCTGTCGTCGATCCTGCTCGGCGGTCTGCCCGTCGTCTCGATCGCCGCCGGGGTCGCGCTGCTCGTGTGGTGGGTGCACGACACCCCCACCGTCTCCGACGCCGTGGTGCACTCCCTGGCGATGCTGCCCGTCGCGGCGCTGCTGACGATGTTCGTCTTCGCCCTGCTCACCCTGATGGCGGTGCGACTGCTTGCCGTCGGGATGACCGAGGGCTGGCATCCCGTACGCAGCCGCGTGGGCTGGCAGGTGTGGTTCACCGAGCGCCTCATGGACTCCTCGCGCACCTTCCTGTTCCCGCTCTACGCGTCGATGCTCACCCCGATCTGGCTCCGATTGCTCGGCGCCGACATCGGTAAGGACGTCGAGGCGTCGACCGTGCTGATGGTTCCCAAGTTCACCAAGGTCTCCGATGGAGCGTTCCTCGCCGACGACACGATGGTCGCCTCCTACGAACTCGGCGGCGGGTGGCTGTACATCTCGCATGCGAAGGTCGGCAAGCGTGCCTTCCTCGGCAACTCGGGTATGGCGGCGCCGGGTCGGCGCGTCCCGAAGCACGGGCTCGTCGCGGTGCTCTCCGCGGCTCCGGAGAAGGCGAAATCCGGCTCGTCGTGGCTGGGCAGTCCCCCGGTGCGCCTGCGGCGCGCAAGCGGTGACAGCGACGCGAGCCGCACCTTCGCACCGCCGCTGAAACTGAAGATCGCGCGCGGCGCGGTGGAGACCTTCCGGCTCGTGCCCATGGTCGTCACCTACGGCATCGGGCTCGGTGTGCTCTTCGCACTCAACACCCTCGCCGTGCACTGGGGCTATCTCGCCGCTGCGCTGCTGGGCGGTCTCGTGCTCATGGTGGCCGGAGCCGTGGCGTGCCTCGTGACCGTGATCGCGAAATGGCTCGTCGTCGGTCGGATCGGACGCGTCGAGCACCCGCTGTGGAGTTCGTTCGTGTGGCGCAACGAGGTCTCCGACACCTTCGTGGAGACCGTGGCGGCACCGTGGTTCGCCCGGGCCGCGGCGGGCACCGCCGTGATGAACCTGTGGCTGCGCGCGCTGGGGTCGAGGATCGGGCGCGGTGTGTGGTGCGAGAGCTACTGGCTGCCCGAGGCCGACCTGGTGTCCCTGGGCGACGGTGCGACCGTCGAACGCGGTTGCGTTGTACAGACCCACCTGTTCCATGATCGGATCATGTCCATGGACACCGTGACCCTCGGCGCCGGCGCCACGCTCGGCCCCCAATGCGTCGCGTTGCCCGCCTCGGGCATCGGCGACGGTGCCACCGTCGGCCCGGCCTCGCTGGTGATGCGCGGCGACGTCGTCCCGCCGTCCACTCGCTGGCAGGGCAATCCGATCACGCCGTGGACCACGCCGAACGACTGGTCGCCGCGGTGAAGCCCATCAAAGCCGCCAAGCCCGTCGCGCCGGTCGCCGCGGACCGGCCGCTCGACCCTTATCTGCCCGAGAGCGGGAACCGCGGCTACCGGGCCTCCCGCTACGAACTCGAACTCACCTACAAGGTCGTGTCCAATCGGCTCGACGGCCGGGCGAAGATCATCGCCACGACTACGGACGTGCGCGCCAAGTATTCGCTCGATCTCGCGCAGTCGATGCGAGTCACGAAGGTGACCGTCAACGGGCGACGTCCCGCCAAGTTCGCGCATCGTGGCGGCAAGCTCACCGTCACCCCCGCCGAGAAACTCCCTGCCGGGGCGGTCCTCGTCTTCGGTGTGCAGTACTCGGGAACCCCCACCCCACTGCGGACCATGTGGGGTGAGGTCGGCTGGGAAGAACTCGACGAGGGTTCGCTCGTCGCGAGTCAGCCCAACGGCGCACCCACCTGGTTCCCCTGCGACGACCATCCCGGTTCGAAAGCCACCTACCGCATCGCGGTCACCACCGACGCTCCGTTCGTCGCGATCGCGAACGGCACCCTCGTGCACAAGACCACGAAGGCGAGTCGCACCACCCGCGTCTACGAGCAACCCGAACCCATGGCGACCTATCTCGCCACGGTCCAGACCGGGCACTACGAGATACGCACCCTCTCAAACGAACCCGTGCCCCAGTACGGCATCCATCCGCCTCGGTTGCGCGCGGCGTTCGATCGGGACTTCGCTCGCCAGACCGAGATGCTCGAGTTGTTCACGCGCCTGTTCGGCCCGTACCCGTTCGCGCACTACACCGCTCTGGTGACCGACGACGACCTCGAGATCCCCCTCGAAGCACAGGGATTGTCGATCTTCGGCGCGAACTTCTGCGACGGCACCGGCCGCGAGGAACGGCTCGTCGCACACGAGTTGGCGCACCAGTGGTTCGGCAACAGCCTCACGCTGAACCGTTGGTGCGACATCTGGCTCCACGAAGGATTCGCGTGCTACGCGGAGTGGTTGTGGTCGGAGAACTCGGGCGGCAGGTCGGCGCATGCACATGCGCTCGACGCCCACCGGGGTCTGGCCCACAAGCCGCAGGACATCCTGCTCGAGGATCCGGGCCCGAAGGACATGTTCGACGACCGCATCTACAAGCGCGGAGCACTGACTTTGCACGCCCTGCGAGTGCAGCTCGGCGACGAGCCGTTCCTCACCCTCCTACGGACGTGGACCGCGGAACACCGGCACGGCAACGTGACGACGGCGCAGTTCAAGGATCTCGCCGCACGTTTCTCGGACGTCTCGCTCCGGCCGCTGTGGGAGGCGTGGTTGAGCACGCGAGAGCTTCCCCCGGCACCGACCGCCTAGTTCCGAGGGCGCAGAGATGCATCCAGTACGCTCATCAACTGTCCGACACGACTTCTCGAGGTAGGGGCGATCGGATATCTGGACAGGACGTCGACCACCACGGGGGTCGCACGGCGCCGGGCGTCGTCGAGCGAGTCCTCAGCTGCCGTCGGGTCTCCGCCCGCACGGAGTTCGGCGATGCGAGCGACACTCGCAGCGGTACGCAGGATGTGCCCGACCTGAGTGGCCTTCGCGATCGGGTGCAGATAGGCAGCCGCGGCGGCATCGCCGGCACACCGCGCGGCGAGGGAAGCCGCTTCCGTCGGTGCATCCTTCGCAGCTCGGTGGGCATCCAGGGCGGCGACGCGCTGGAGTCTCGTTCGTCGCGCACCGTCGACGAATTCTCGCGCCGCATCGAGTGCTGAACGTGGACGACGGTCCTCGGGCACGGATTCCTCGAAGACGGGAAGCACGTCCTGTGCACTCTCCGTCACGTATCGGACGACCGCCCGCAGTTCGTCCATGGTGAGTTCGAAATCACCGGTCACGCTTGTCGCCGGCCCGTTCCGCCCCACGTATCCGAGCATAGCCCGACCGAATGTCCGCGTACGAAAAAAGGGGACCCGCGAAAGCGGCTCCCCTCCTCAAAGCCGAAGACCCCCAACAATGTTGGGGGTCTTCGGTAACGGGTGTTCGGCGGTGTCCTACTCTCCCACACCCTGTCGAGTGCAGTACCATCGGCGCAGACAGGCTTAGCTTCCGGGTTCGGAATGGGACCGGGCGTTTCCCTGTCGCTATGACCGCCGTAACTCTATGAAACAATAGTCCACGCATCAGGAGTATCGAAAACCCGTGTCGGGCTTCGATATCTGATGTGTGTGTTGTTTCAGATACCGCACAGTGGACGCGTAACATCTTC
>NZ_JTIZ01000049.1:0-13187 GCF_000801125.1 Rhodococcus sp. Chr-9 | reverse complement strand
ACGAAACATTCGGTTCCTGACCCCTGAAACACTCTGTCGCATAACAGGACATCTCAAACGGCCGGTGAACGAGACGATGATATGGGGTAGGCAATCACTCCTTGCCTCCTCACATCGTCCGTCTGGACGGTGACGTCCACCCGATCCGAAGGATGACCCATCATGAAGCGAACGGTGTACGGCGATGATCACGAGGCTTACCGACACTCTGTCCGCGAGTTTCTCGCTCGATGGTTCGAGCCCCTGGCCGCCGACGTTCGTGCCAACAAGGCATTGCCGCGAGAGTTCTGGCTTGCCGCGGGTAAGCATGACCTGTTGGGACTCGAAGTACCCGAACGATATTCAGGCGTCGAGGCAGGGGATTATCGCTTCAATGCGGTTCTCATCGAAGAATTGGCCAAGATGAATGCCGCGTTGGCGTCGAGCGTGAGTATTCACTGTGACGTCGTGGCGCCGTACCTGGTGCACCTGACCACCGACGAACAGAAGGCGAGGTGGCTCCCAGGACTGTGTTCCGGGGACGTGCTCACCGCCATCGGAATGACCGAACCCGGTGGGGGATCGGATCTGGCCGCACTGAAGACCACCGCAGTGCGGGACGGCAACGGGTGGTTGCTCTCGGGTGCCAAGACATTCATCACCAACGGTTACTCTGCAGACCTGGTGATCATTCCGGCACGTACCTCTCCATCGAAGAAGGCCAAGGGAATTACCCTCTTCGGCGTGGACACCTCCTTGCCCGGATTCGAGCGTGGCCGCAAACTCGACAAGGTCGGACAGGACGAAGCAGACACCGCTGAACTCTTCCTCGACCGGGTGCGCGTCACCGATGACGACGTGATCGGCGAGCTCGATCGAGGATTCATCCACATGATGTCCTTCCTGCCCCAGGAACGACTCGGATGCGCCATTGCCAATCTCGCGCACGCTGCGCAGATTCTGCTCGAGACGATCAACTACTGCCGAGAACGAAAGGCATTCGGGCAGTCCATCGGAACGTTCCAGCACAACAAGTTCTTGCTTGCCGAACTCGTGACACAGCTCGACGTGACACAGGCGTACGTCGACCGCTGCATCGAAGCCCACTCGGAGGGGACGTTGACACCGATCGATGCAGCCAAGGCCAAGTGGTGGACTGCCGAGATCCAGAACCGGATCCTCGATCATTGTGTGCAACTGCACGGGGGATACGGCTACATGAACGAGTACCGAGTGGCACGAGCCTGGCGGGATGCCCGGGTCACGAAGATCTGGGCGGGATCGAACGAAATCATGAAAGAACTGATCGGTCGCGATCTGGGCTTCTGATCTCGGCGTCGTGTACCGATCGTTCTGTCGTGAGTGCAGAAGGTTCGAATGCCGCATGGTCAGTGAATTAGTTTGCGCTGCTTATCAATACGTGTGCCTTATTGAAATGTCTTGACTCGATTTCGGACACTTCACATCACATGTTCGCTTCTACCGTCGTAGATGTCCGGGCGGAAGCACCCGTCCCGGGAAATCTCCAGGAGGACCACATGACCGAATCCCAGGTCGCCACAGCGACCCGCAGCGGCTCGCACTCGAACAATGACGTACTCGATGTTCTGATCATCGGGGGAGGATTCTCCGGCCTGTACGCATTGGACCGACTGCGCGATCTCGGTTTCACCGTCAATGTCTGGGACGCCGCGGGTGGATTGGGCGGAATCTGGTGGTGGAACTGCTATCCCGGAGCCCGTACCGACAGCACCGGGCAGATCTACCAGTTCTCGTACAAGGACCTGTGGAAGAAGTACGACTTCACCGAACTGTATCCGGGCCACCAAGGGGTTCGTGAGTACTTCAACTACGTCGACTCACAGCTCGACCTCACCCGCGACGTCGTGTTCGACACTTTCGCCGAAGCATGCACGTGGGACGAGGAAACCCGTCAGTGGACCGTACGGTCCGCCGACGGCAAGATCCAGACGGCACGGCAGGTCATTGTTGCCACAGGATTCGGCGCCAAGCCGCTGTATCCGAATCTCGAAGGGCTCGATTCCTTCGCCGGTGAGTGCTACCACACTGCGCGCTGGCCTCAAGAGGGCGTGGATATGAGTGGCCGCAAAGTTGTCGTCATCGGTACCGGCGCCAGCGGTGTGCAGGTCGTCCAGGAGGCAGGTCATGTGGCCGAACACGTCACCGTGTTCCAACGCACCCCGAATCTGGCACTTCCGATGCAGCAACGCAAACTCACCCATGACGACAACGAGCACTTCCGGAAGGGACTTCCCGAGCGGTTTGCTACGCGCTACAAGGCGTTTGCCGGCTTCGACTTCGATTTCATTCCGCAGAACGCCACCGACCTGAGTAAGGAAGAGCGCGACGCGATCTACGAGAAGATGTGGGCAGAAGGTGGTTTCGAGATGTGGCTCGGAAACTTCCAGGACATCCTTGTAGATGAGGAGGCCAACCGTACGTTCTACGACTTCTGGCGTGGCAAGGTCCTCGAACGGGTCACCGACCCCAAGAAGGCGGCAATCGTCGCACCGGAGACGCCTCCGCACCCCTACGGCGTCAAGCGTCCCTCCCTCGAACAGGACTACTTCGATGTCATCAATCAGGACAATGTCGATGTCATCGACTCCAACGTCACGCCGATTCGACGGGTGCTGCCGCATGGTGTCGAAACCGACGACGGTGTCATCGAATGCGACCTCCTCGTACTGGCAACAGGGTTCGACAACAACCGTGGTGGGATCATGGCTATCGATATCACCGGCGTCGACGGCCTGACGATTCAGGACAAGTGGAAGTCCGGTGTCGACACGTGTCTGGGCCTGTCGACCCGCGGATTCCCGAACATGATGTTCCTGTACGGACCTCAGAGCCCGTCCGGGTTCTGCAACGGCCCGACATCTGCCGAGTACCAAGGCGAAATCGTCGTCGAGTTCCTCGAGTACCTGCGCGAGAAAGGGGCGACACGGTTCGAGAACACCGAAGAGTCCGAGAAGCAGTGGCGCGCACACGTCGACGAGCTTTTCGTGAACTCGATGTTCACAAAGGCACGTTCGTGGTACTGGGGTGCAAACGTGCCCGGTAAGCCGGCGCAGATGCTCAACTACTCAGGAGGAGTCCCTCAGTACTTTGCTCGTTGGGAAGAAATCAAGTCCAACGGTTACGACACCTACGAGACCGACTGACGAGACGGACACGCTTGGGCTACTGGGTCCCCCAGTAGCCCAAGCATCCGTTCGACGGGGCTCACTGCCCTGATCCCCGATGGACATCGACTGCGTCGATGGGGCAATCATGGAACCGAGAGCATTGCCTTCGAGCACGTCGCCGTAGACGAGACGGGCGCGAGCATCGGTGATGCGGTCACGATGTAGGCGAGGCTGATCAAACGCCATCACACGAACACGACGTGGATCGCCCAAGCGAGAGCGTCGACTGTCCAGAGTTTTGGTTCAAACCGAACCGATGACGGACCTGGAGGGGTGTAGCCACGACCCTTACGTGTTGGGGGTGAACCGCCGACAAGTGGGCCGCGCCAGCCGGCAACCACAATACTGTCGACACGAACATAATACTTAATTTCGTTATACAACAACAGTATCCGTCGCCATTCCGCTGAGCTGCATCACCTCCTCCCGGGTGAGCGGCCATTCGTCGCCGATGGGAGTCCTGTCGGCAGCGGCTGACAGGACTCAGCACCGACACACCCGAGGAAAAGGGCACACGATGCAGATCAGGACTGCCGCAGCGCGTGCCCTCGCCTTGCGACTCCGGATCGTCGACCACAAGCGACCCTTGTATCACGATGCCAGGTCGGCGGCGATCAATCCGGACGTTCAGCTAGCAGTTCGCACCCATGCCTCGAGCATGCGCCGTGCGATCGAGACCTTCCCCGGCAGCAACACGGGCGCATCGACCGAACTAGCCCAGTCGCCGGCGGCGAGGGCCTCCTTCACCTCCGCGCGGGAGCACCACACAGCCTCGCAGATCTCACCATCACTGAAGATGAGCGGTTCTCGAGGATCGGCGACGGCATGGAAGCCGAGCATGAGGGAACGCGGAAACGGCCATGGCTGACTTCCGACGTAGGCTACGTCGGAGACAACGAGACCGACCTCTTCCGCAATCTCCCGCGCCACACAGCTTTCGAGCGACTCGCCGGCCTCGACGAATCCCGCCAGCGTCGAGAAGTTCCGCGCCGGCCACGCCGCGTGTCGCGCCAACAGCACGCGGTCCGCCCCGTCATGTACCAGACAAATGATCGCAGGATCGGTCCGCGGGTACTCCTCCCGACCGCACGCAGTGCACACGCGCGTCCAACCACCCGAGGTGATCGTCATCGGCGCCCCGTCCTTGGCGCAGAAGTGGGATTCGTCCTGCCACATCAGCAGGGCCTGCGCGGTGAGATACCGTTCGGCATCAACTGCATCGAGAAGCGCTCCGTGTGACCGCAGGTCACCGAACTCGATGCCCACGCTCTCCATGGGGGCCTCCGTGAGAAACTCGTCCCGTACAGCCCATTGATGCACCGTACCAACGACTCCCAACAAGACCGCGTGTGTCGGAGGTTGGGAACAATAGTCGGCAGCCGACTCGAGGAGCAGTTGTCCATCGATGAGACGAACCTGACCGGCACCGTTCACGCGAAGCAGCCGCGCATCCGGCCATGCCCTCGCCTGCACGGTCGCATCGTCACGTAGCGCCACAGGGCGACTCAAGGCATCACCAGGAAGGGCACCCCCGACACCGTCAGCGTTCACCATTGATCACAACCTTCCGCAACGAGCGACCATGTCGACCGGCACTTCGTTCGTGCGCGTGCGGCCGGCACTGCCGTCAGGCAAACTCGAACTGGATCGACGAGTACGATTCGGACATCACCGAAATGAATTCTTCAACGAGGCGCACATGATCGGGATGGACCAGATATGCGCGGAAGGCGGGGACGTCTTCGAAGATCGCAGATATTGCATAGTCGCCGATCCCGGGCTTGAGGGCGAGGTCCCTTCCGTAGCGAAACTCGACGACCTGGGGAATGCTCGCCGATATCGCGTCAAGAGCTTTGTGGAACGATTCGACCTGCTCGTCGGTGATGTCCTTCTTCCAACTGAATGTTACGACATGATGCAACATGATAATCCCTCTCTGGAAGCATAATTCGAGCTCGACACCCGAAGTGAGCGGCACGTTTTTCAGAGCCGCTGATGTGCCCTCACCATGACGTGCGGCGACCGAACATCCCTCCCCGCAGTCCGCGGACGTACAGGGGAACCCACTTCTCGAGAGCGCCTCGGGGGTGAACCCGTTCTCCGGTGGGTTCCCTCGCGGTGCCGGCCCGTCATCGAACGGTGATGGGGAGATTCTGGCCGTCTGTGGGTCACGTGGGTGACGGTAGAACAGTGATGGACCTTCGGTGTGTCCGATTGTGCAACACACATCTCCGAGAACCGGGACAGACGGACAGGTGTGTTGTTTTCGGACACTCGTCCGCTCGGGCCTCCTCGTAGTGTGACTCCACCGACTCGGCGATTGACCAGTCCGCCTATCACATCAAGGAGATCACCATGGCACTCGATCCTGTAGTCGAGCAGTTGATAGATACGTTGAACGAGCAGGGACTGAGGTCGTTCGAGCAGATGAGTGTCGCTGAGGTCCGTGAGGTCATCGAATCCTTCAGCGAACTGCAGGCGCCGAAAGCGGATCTTGCTCGTGTCGTCGACACGGTCTACCCCGGACCGGATGGTGATCAGGCCGTGCGTCTGTACATTCCGGAGTCCGATGCGCCCCTGCCGGTTGTGGTGTATATCCACGGCGGCGGATGGGTTGCGGGCAGCCTCGACGTTACCGAGCAGCCTTGTCGCGCGCTGGCCGCGGACGCCCGGGTCATCGTGGCCGCCGTGAGTTACCGGCTCGCTCCCGAACACAAGTTCCCTGCCGCACCCGAAGACGCGTTCGCTGCTCTGAATTGGGTAGTCGACAACGTCGCCGACTTCGGTGGTGATGCGACGCGTGTCGCCATCATGGGCGACAGTGCCGGTGGCAATCTCGCCGCAGTCACCGCCCTTCGGGCACGTGATACCGGCTCACCGGCCCTGTGTGCTCAGGTGTTGGTCTATCCGGTTATCGACGGCACGGCACGCTTCCCGTCATGGGAGGAGAATGCCGAGGGATATTTGATCACCGCGGCAGCAATCGGCTGGTTCTGGGAGCAGTACCTGGCCACACTGGAAGACGCCGAGAACCCGTACGCCTCGCCGGCCAAGGCGAAGAGCTTGGCGGGGCTTCCTCCGACGCTGATGTTGGTCAACGAGTACGAGGTCACACGCGACGAATGCCTGAACTACGGGCGGATGCTGACCGAGCAGGGTGTCCCGGTCCAGGTCGAACTGTATAGCGGTCTTGTCCATGGCGTGTACTGGATGACCGGTGCAGTTCCGCGCAGTGCTGAATTGCACAGCGCGGTTGTCGAATTCCTCGGCAAACAGTTCGCTCGCTGAGTACGAGTGGCCGGTGGCTGTGCCGCAGTCATGTGCTGCGAGTGCAGCCACCCGTTGCTCGCTCAGCGCGTGCCCGCCGGCGTGCTGCACTCAGGTCCTCACGGAGCACATGTCTGGTCCNGGCGGGCCCGCCGGCACACGATTCTCGAGCGCGGGATGTGCACGAGACACGCACACGGTCGTCCGGTTCCTCTGCGGGCAACTCAGGGAGGTCGAGACGTCCGAGTTCGGGCGGATGAACAACATGCTCCTCGTCCTGCCCTGGTACTGAGGTAACAGTCAGTAGACCAGTGCTCGATCGAAGAGGACTCGTCGAACTTCACGACATCGTTCCTGCTGATGCGGTTGCCTTGCCGAACGTCCACGTGTCCGCACCGCTGATCGAGGAGCTTGCTACGTGAGGCATCGTCACTCGCCGGTGAATGCGGTAGTTCGCTTCTCCATGAGGGCGTTGACTGCTCTCGTGTGATCGGTGGTCTGTTGAACCAGCGCCTGCAGAGCAGCGGACAGTTCGAGGAGGCTGTCGAGGCTCTGGTGCTGCCCTTCGCGCAGGAGTTTTTTTGCCATCCGTACCGAGTGCGGAGGATTGGCGGCCACTCTGTTGGCGAGTGCGCGAGCTTCGTCGAGCAGCTGATCGGGAGGAACGACGTTCGAGACCAATCCCCACTCGAGAGCCTGTGTTGCGTCGACACGGTCGCCCGTGAGGATCATCTCGGCCGCCCGCGCCATACCGACCGCTTTCGGCAACAGCCACGCACCCCCGTCACCCGGGATGATGCCCAGCTTGACGAAGCTCTCAGCAAAGAACGCTTTTTCGCTGGCGATTCGGAGGTCGCACATGAGGGCAAGATCGCACCCGGCACCGATTGCAGGGCCGTTCACCGCTGCAATCAAGGGTACGTCGCAGTTGTACATCGCTCGTGGGATCCTTTGTATCCCGGCGCGATAGCCATCGCGTTGTTCGTGAGGTTTCCCGCCGAACAGTCCCTGGCGATTCGCCATGTCCTTGACGTTGCCGCCGGCGGAGAAGGTCGATCCCGCGCCGGTGACAATGACAGCGCGTACCCCGTAATCGGCGTTGACGGCATCCACGCATGCGACCAATGCGTCGACGACATCCATCCCTGAGACTGGGTTACGTTCAGCCGGCCGATTGATCGTCCACGTTTCGATGAATCCGTCGCGTTCTACGAGAACTGGATTTTCCATGTATGTGTCTTCCCGATCTTCACTGCAATCGATGGTTCGGATAATGCACTGCTGACTGGCATGCGAACGGACTCGGCGGCAGTCTGGTCGAAGCAGACCGCCGCCGAGACACGTTCCTCCTTCGTCGGCGCGCTTTGCTTTCAGTTGCACGCCCCACACACGGTGTTCAGGCGAGCCCCAACTTCGGCCGTAGCCACTGGGCGATCCGGTTCAGGGCCTGATCCGCCTCGGGTGCTCGTCCCGCGTTGAAGTGGAAGACATGCTGCTGTTCGTCGACCACGTCGAGCACGGCTTCGCTCCCTGCCTTTTCGATCAATTCGACGACCCGGCGCGAGTCGTCGAGCAGAGTCTCGTAGCCGCCGACCGATACATAGACGGGAGGGAAGTCTGTGTAGTCCCTGAGCAGCGGGTTTGCCCGCGGGTCCGTTGCTTCCGAGAGATCGGTGAGGAAATTCTCTCGCATCATCTCGAGGACTGCCCTCTTGGCCAGGACGTCGACTGCGTCGTTCGATTCGATCGTCAACCCCTTGATCTCCATATCGAGCCACGGCGAAAGAGCGACGACGGCGGCCGGAATGGGAAGTGCCATACCCGCAAGTTCGAACACGGTCGAGATGGCGAGATGTGCGCCTGCCGAGTCGCCGACCGTCGCCGTATGTTCTGCCTTGTAGCCCTGCGTACGGAGCCACTTCTGCACGGCAATGCAATCTTCGAGCTGTGCTGGATGCTTTGCCTCCGGCGCGAGCCGGTAGTCCACCACGAGTGCGTGAACTCCTGCCAGCTTGGCGAGGTGTGCGGCAAGCTTGCGATGGGAAAAGCGTGAACCTGTCACGAATCCGCCGCCGTGCGTGAAGACGATCACCCGGTCCTCGGCGGCGCCCAGCGGCTTGGCCCATGTTGCCGGCACACCGTTGGCTGTCACTTCTTCATACGTGACATCGGTGGGTTCGATGGTGGGAAGATGCCATTCTTCGAACATGTCTCGCTGACCTGCGAGATCCATACCTTCGGACCGTCGAAGCCAGGACGAGTACAGGTCGTTGAGGAACAGCGATTCTTTGCTCACGGACATGTGTTGCTCACTTTCATCACCGGTCGAGAAGGAAATTGACTGATCAGGAAGGCGTGAAGCTGGTGTATCGCGTACGCACGGTGTCACCCCACCCAGTCGGCTGATTAGAAAAGGCCGCTAGGGAAGGTCAACGATTGCCTCGGATTGTCGAAATGTCGATACTCATCGACCGCCACATCGGTTCGGCGTCGAGGCTTGCGCCGTCGAGGCGGTGATGTGATGGTTCCGCGATGTCGCTGATCGAACTTTTCGCATCCGTCGCTCACTATGCGAACGCACAGATGCAAGTTGTGCGGGTCGTTTGTGCCGACGCTACTGGAAGAGTGCTGATTGCAACTCGATGTAGAGATGCTGCAACTTCTTTCCATCGAGGTGGAGCAGCCGGGTCGTCCTCAGATCCCTACGAGGGGTCCGATGACGGGCTTCCACTGGTAGATGCTCTGGTCGACGACAACACCCTGCGTGACATACGGGTCCTTGGCGAGCAGGGCCTGCAGGTCGTCTTCGCTGTCCGCCTTGAACACGAGCAACGCGCCGGCCCCGTCGGCCCAGGCGCCCGCTTCCTGCAGCACGCCTTTGGCGGCCGCGTCCTTGACGAAGACCAGGTGGTCGGCATGAGCAGCCTCTTTGACGGATGCGTCAGTGGTGTACGACCAGATAACAGCGAACAGGGCCATGGTCACTCCTTGAGTGGGATAAGGGATGTGAAACGGTGCGGATATTCAGGAGAATGCGCACTTTAGAACGCTAGAAGCAGGGATGAGGTCACCAGTGTCCTATTTTGCAACACCTGTTGGTGAACGACGGCGAATATAGAACGGAGAGAACGCGATCGGCGTTGAACGGCCGGACGACGGTGTGGCTTGCATACGGTCGGTGACCTTGCCGGCAGCTGTGTGTGGAACCAGCTCTGCTGGTAGGCATGGCCAAGATCCGCCGTGCAGGTGAGCTGTTACTCGGGCAGTGCCCCGGCGGCGCGCAGCTGCTCGATATCGTCTTCGAGAAGTCCGAGTTCTGTTAGCACAGTATCGGTATCGGCGCCACGGTCGCGCGGCCCGAACCGCACAGCACCGGGGGACCCAGCGAGTTTGACGGGTACGCCGAGACCCCGGTAGCCGTCACACTCGACCACCATCTCGCGGTGACGGACCTGCGGTAGCGAAAGGGCCTCTCCGACATTGTTCACCGACCCCGACGGTACGCCGGCTCGCCGTAGCAGGGCCGCCAAAGCTTCGCGCTGCCAAGTTTTGACGAGGCCGCCGAGGATGTCGCGCAGTTGAGCTGCGTTTGCCATCCGGTCGGAGTTGGTGACGAATCTCGGGTCGTCGGCCAGGTCTGAAGCGTCGAGCGCCACGACCAGAGCGCGGAATTGCCGGTCGTTGCCGGCACCGATGAAGAAGGGGCCATCGGCGCAGGTGAACGTTTCATAGGGACAGATCGTCGGGTGTGCCACGCCCGTCCGCTCCGGCGCGACGCCGGTGGCAAACCACTTGCCGGCGTGTGGGTGCAGGATCGACACAGCGTTGTCGAGTAGTGCCAGATCCACGAGTTGCCCGCGTCCGGTCTTTTGCCGCACGTGAAGTGCCATGAGGATGCCGTTCACAGCGTTGAGACCCGTGATGATGTCGACCAGAGGGATCCCGATCCGCATGGCATCACCGTGGGGCTCACCGTTGATGCTCATCAGCCCCGACAAGGCTTGGAGAATTGCGTCGTAGCCGGGAGCACCACCGAGCGGCCCGTCGACTCCGTACCCGGTGATTCGACAGTGCACGAGTCGCGGGAATTCGGCGGCGAGCACGTCGTCGTCGAGTCCCCACTTCGCAAGGGTGCCCGCCTTGAAGTTTTCGATGACGACATCGGCTTCGGCAAGCATCGTGCGCAGCAGTTGTTGGCCGGCCTCGGTACGCAAATCCACACTGATGTTCCGCTTGTTGCGGTTCAAGCCATCGAAGTAGGCGCTGTGGTCATCCTTGACGAAAGGCGGGCCCCAGCTGCGTGTGTCGTCACCAGTAGGTGGCTCCACCTTGATCACGTCGGCACCGTGGTCGGCGAGCACTTGCGCGCACAGCGGGCCGGCCAGCACCCGCGAAAGATCGACGACCCGGATGTCGGTGAGTGCGCCGGTCCGTGGACGCAGAGTCTCGGATGCGGATTCTCGAGTCTCGGCCGGGAGGATGGCAGATGAGGATTCAGGCATGATTGCTCATTCTGTGCGGTTGGAAGTCGCTGGCCTCCGGAGGGAGGGACAAAGCATGAACGGAGTATTCTCAGCCATCGCTGACCTGCATCGACCGCGGGTAGTTGCCCATAGTCAGCGACGCTGAAGACGACGGGCATGCTCCGTGTAGCTACTCGTTCCTTCCATCGGATGAAGTCTCAGGCTGGACGCACTGTCGGGGGCGATATGGAGGGTCTGCGGGCGTTGCGAAGCCTAGACGTATATCGACTTGTACTCGAGATAGAAGTCCAGGGACTCGGGCCCGAATTCGCGGCCGACTCCGCTGTTCTTCACGCCGCCGAACGGGGAGCCGGTATCGAGGGAGTAGTAGTTCACTCCCACGGTTCCGGATCGAATACGTGACGCGATGTCCAAGCCGTGTTCGGTGTCTTCCGTGAAGACGACTCCTCCCAAACCGAATGGTGTGTCGTTCGCCATGTTGATGGCGTCCTCTTCGGTCTCATAAGGGATGACGGAGATGACAGGTCCGAAAATCTCGTCCTGTGCCAGCGGACTGCGATTATCGACACCCTCGAAGATGGTGGGAGACACGAACCAGCCGCGGGGACATTGCTCAGGGGAGTCGGTTCCGCCGCGGATCGTTCGGAATCCCTCGGACTGCCCGAGGCGGATGTAACTCCTCACCCGCTCCCGATGCTGCTCGCTTACCATGGGGCCCATGGTTACCGACTCGTCGAGTGGGTCTCCCATGACCAAGCCGTCTACGTAGGACGCAAGGACGTCGATGATCTCGCTGGACCTACCGTGGGGAACCAAGATGCGGGAGTTCGTGGTGCATGTCTGTCCCCCGTTCTTGAGCACGGCGTCTTTGAGGCTTCTGGCAAAGACGCCGAGGTCGGCATCGGGGAGCACAATGGCTGCGGATTTTCCTCCGAGCTCCAGGGAGACTCTCTTGAAACTGCGGCCGGCGACCTCGCCGATCGCTTGTCCTGCTGCAGTGGAACCGGTGAAGGCGATCTTGTCGACATCGGGATGGGCTACAAGGGCTTTGCCTGCATGAACGCCGCCGGCAACGATGTTGAGGACGCCAGGTGGTAGACCGGCTTCCTCGGCTGCCTCTGCGAGTACATAGGCATCGAGCGACGTCTCCGGTGCCGGCTTGAGAACTACAGTGCATCCTGCTGCCAGTGCGGGCCCGATCTTGGCCATGGCCAAGAGCTGTGGATAGTTCCAGGCAGTAATTGCGCCCACGACTCCTACGGGTTCTTCTCGCACGATGGTGGAGCCCATGCTGCTGGGTCGGCGGGTCTCGAATGTTCGTGTCTCGATGAGATCTGCCATGGACCGCAGGATCGCTACCGGAGCCGTTGCGCTTGTGCTCACCGACAAGGAGGAGATCATTCCGGTCTGCCGGCTGACGAGCTCTGCAGTCGATCTTCCTCGACGCTCGAGGCTGTCGGCGAAGCGCCGCATCACTGTAGCTCGCTCGTGGGGGGTGCTGCGCCCCCAGGGGCCTTTCTGGAGTGCGGCCCGTGCGGCGTGCACAGCCGCATCGATCTCCTCGGGCCCGCCCATCGCAGCAACACCCAGAGGGCGCTCGGTTGCTGCCTCGAACACCGGTGCCAGATCGGAGGTGCTCGCTTTGCGCCATTGGCCGTCGATGAAGAAACGTTCACGTTCAATGCTGTTGATGACAGGCATTATTCACTTCTTCCGAGGTTGAATCCGATTGAGCGAAACCTCACGATACCCGCAGTCCGTCGGTGTATCCTGCCGCCTTTTCCTTGTGCCAGAAATCCAGGTACATGGGCAGACCGTTCAGATACTGAAGCATCTGGGGCTTCTTGCCGGGGATGTTGCTGCCGTTGTACCAGGACTTTGCATGCTTGAACAGCGCCATGTCATCGGTACCGTTGATGTGATCGGTCCAGGTCTGGTCGGCTTCGGGAGTCGATTCGAACCGGGTAAGGCCCTCCGAACGAAGAAATTCGAGGAACTCGACCATGACCTCACCTTGAAGCTCCGCGTTCGTGGACCCGTTCGCAAAGGCGGCGGGGCTCTGCGGACCGTACACGAACATGGCGTTGGGAAAGCCGGCGGTGAATGCGCCGAGGTATGCGTCGACGCCCTGGCGCCACTTCTCGCCGAGGGTAACGCCAGCGGAGTTGCGGACCTCCATCGAAGTGAGCGCACCGGTATTATTGAGGTTTTCTCACCAGGCCGGCGCTTGCAGGTGAAGAAGAACGAG
>NZ_JTIZ01000007.1:0-23550 GCF_000801125.1 Rhodococcus sp. Chr-9 | reverse complement strand
GAGGGCGTGCTGGTGGGCGGTCCGCAGGATGGCCTCGGTGGGAGTGGTGCCGCGTAGCTGGTAGGCGTCGGGTCCGAGCCGGTCGAGGTCCGCCCCGAGCTCACGTGCGTCGATGGGGTGGCGGGCGCAGATGATCAGGAGCCGGGCGTGGGTGGCGTGGGCGAGTTCGGCGGCGTGGTCGACCACACGGTAGGAGCGGTCGGATCCGTCGGTGTCGACGATGATCGTGCGATAGGCCGTCATGACGGGCGTCTTTCACGAGAAGGGAGCGTGTTTTGCGGGGGAAATGGTCGAGATGTATCGGCGGCGTGGTGCGCGGCCGGGGGCCAGTACTGCCAGCACGATCGCCCCGACGGTGGTGAGGGCGGCCAGGGCGAGCGCGGCCTGGCCGCTGCCGTGCACGAACGCGGCCTTGGCGAACTCGGCCAGCGGTGCGGCCACCGGTCCGGCCTGGTCGGCGACCTGCAGCGCCGCGGCCAGGGAATCGGCGACCGGGCCGCGGGCGGGCTCGGGCAACTGGGGCAGGGCGGGCTGGATGCGGTGGGTGTAGCCGGCGGCCAGCACGCTGCCGGCCACGGCGATCCCGATCGCGGCGCCGATCTCGCGGGCGGCGTCGTTGACCGCGGCGGCGACCCCGTGTTTGGCCTCGGGGGTGTCGGCGACGATGGCATAGGTCGCCGGCGCGGTGCACAATCCCAGGCCCGCGCTCATGATCAGCAGCGGCCACAGCAGGTCGAGGTAGTGCGCGGCGAGTGTCAGCCGGCTCACCAGCACCAGCCCGGCGGCGATGGTGAGCAGGCCGGCCACGGTCATCACCCGTAACCCGACCAGGCTCGACAGCCACGGCGCGATCACCGAGATCACGACCAGCGGCACCACCATCGGCGCCAACGCCAGCGCCGAGGCCAGCGGCCCGTAACCGAAGACCAGCTGCAGGTACTGCACAAGCAGCAGGAATACCCCGAAGGTGACCAGGAACTGGATGGTCACCGACAGCGACCCGGCACCGAAACCACGGCGGGCGAACAACCGCACATCCAGCAGCGGCGCCGCCGAGCGCAGCTCGACGACCACGAAGGCCGCCGTCGCGGCCACGCCGACCCCGGCGGCGGCGGCGACGAGCGGGTCGGCCCAGCCGCGCGCGGGGAACTCGATCACGGCGAACACGATCGCCGCGACAGCGACCGCCACCGCCACCGCGCCCACCCAGTCCACCTGCGGATGCTCGCGCTGGCGGGACTCGGCGATGGTGCACGCCAACCCCGCCAGCACCGCCCCGGCCACGGTCAACCCTACGAACACCGATAGCCACGACCATCGTTCGAGCAGCACCCCGGCACCGAGAATCCCCAGTATCGCCCCGGATCCGGCGACCCCGGCCCATATCCCCACCGCCCGGCCGCGATGAGCGGGGGCGAACCCTGCAGTGAGGATCGACAGCGTCGAGGGCATCACCAGCGCGGCGCCTGCCCCGGCCAGCGCGCGCGTCGCGATCAACCAGGCCGGGTCGGACAGCAGCAGCGGCAGCGCCGAGGCGGCGGCGAACACCACCAACCCCACCACCAGCACCACGCGGCGCCCGTAACGGTCACCGACGGCGCCGGCGGGCAGCACCAGACACGCCAGCACCAGCGTGTAGCCGTCGACGATCCAGGTCAGCTGGGCTTGGGTGGCCCCGGTCGCAAGCGCGATCTGCGGCAACGCCGAATACAACGCCGCCATCGCCGCGACCACCAGCGCCACCGCCAGGCACGACACCGCCAGCATCCACCACTGGGCCCTGGTCCAGCGGGCGATCTCGACAGTGTCCGTTCCGGGTGTGGCCACCGGCACCTCCCCGACTTTGAAGACCAACGGTATCTGTACGAGACCATTCGTATCATAGTGGTTGGGGGGTGGGATAGAGTTCACCCATATCAAGAGTTCAACGACACGAATTCGGAGGAAGGCGCGTCCATGACCGACTCAGGCCCGGCGGCGACCGACCCGCTCGCCGCGGACGACGAGCAGGCCGATCCGCGACTGGCGCGCTCACGCAACCGGTTGCTCGACGCGGCCACCCATCTGCTGTCCACCGGCGGTGTCGAGGCGGTCACCGTCGAGGCGGTCACCCGCGTGTCGAAGGTCGCCCGCGCCACCCTCTACCGGCACTTCGGCAGCACCACCCAGCTGCTCGCGGCGACTTTCGAACGACTACTTCCCCAGGTCGACACACCGACCGGCACCGGGCCCGTGCGTGAGCGGCTCCTGGCGCTGCTCGCCAGCCAGGCCGACCTCATCGAACAGGCTCCGGTGCAGATGACCACCCTGGCCTGGCTGGCGATGGGTTCCATCGGCGAGGACCACCCCGACCCGGCCGCGGTCACCTCGCTGCGCGCGCGCGTCATCGAGCAGTACCGCCACCCGTTCGACCAGATCCTCACCAGTCCCGAGGCCCGCGCGATGCTCGGCGAGCTCGACACCACCTTCGCCATCATCGAACTCCTCGGCCCGATCGTGTTCGCCCGTCTCACCGGATTACGCAGCATCGACCACGACGACTGCACCCGGCTCGTCGACAACTTCCTCACCGCCCACCGAACACCCACGCCAGCAGACACCGCTATCGACATCGCCACGCCGTAACCACGGGCCCCGGTTCCGCGCGGTCAGAACAAGGTGTCGCGCACCCGCAGCGGCCGGTACCCGGTCGGGCCCAGCTGGGCCAGCTCGGCGTCGATGTCGACCTCGATCGCGCCGAAGAAGTTGATGTTGGCACTGTGGGCCGGGCTGATGTGGGCCAGGACCTCGTCATCGATACGCTGCCCGGTCCGGCGCATCTGCTCGACAGCGAACCCGTAATACTCTGTGGTCCAGGCGATCACAGCGTTGGTCGTCAAGGTCAGGCACCAGGCCTGCTCGGTCTGGTCCTCGAGGTGGCGCGCCCGGATCATCCCCTCATGGGCATAGAGCAGGTCGCGGCGCAGCGCGTGCAGCGACTCGCCCTTGTTGAGCTGCCGCGAGATCTTGCGCCGGTAGTCCGGATCGGAGAGGTATCTCGCGGCGTAAATGGTGCGCCGCAGCGCCCCGTACTCCTTGAGCGCCGCGGCCAGGGTGTTCTGCCGCCCCGACGCCGACAGCTTGCCGACCAACAGCGACGCGGTGGCGTGCCCGAACTTCAGCGATCCGGCCAACCGCAGCAGATCGTCCCAGTGCTCGGCGATCAAACCCAGGTTGGCCTTGCGGGTCATCAGCGGGCCCGCGTGCGGGAACCGGGCCTCGGCCTCGGCGCGCGGGCCCGGCCGGTACAGGGTGATCCGCCCCAGATCCCGGATCCGTGGCGAGAGCTGCATCCCGAGCAGGTCGAACAACCCGAAGTTGACCAGGGTGACCCCGTGGGTGTCGGTGGCGTGCTCGGTGATCGGCAGATCGGTGGCGTTGCCCAGGATCTCATCGAGCACGTAGTGGGCTTCGCGTTTGGTCGCCACGATGACCTTGGTGCCGTAGGTGGCGTGGGTGTCGCTGACATGGGTGTAGGTCGACAGGCCCTCGCTGGCGAAATAGCGGCTCAACGGCCGCGCCGTGGTCGACTTACCGCGCGTCGGGAAACGCTGCCCGTCGCTCGACGACAGTGTTCCGGCGCCGAACACCGCGGTCAGCGGCAGCCGCTGGTGGTAGCCGACCAGTACCAGGTTGGCCGCGCGCAGGGTCTCCTCGCGCACATACCACTCGTCGGTCCAGGCCAGGATGTCGTAGGTGATTCCGCACGCCTCGGCCATCCGGGTCAACCCCAGGTTCGTCGAGTGCGCCAGCAGTACCGCGATCAGGTTGCGTTTGAGCTCCGGCGTCCGGGTGGCCTGACCGCCGGCGTGGGTGAAGCAGTCCAGGTAGCCGGTGCGTTTGTCCAGCTCGATCAGCAGCGACACGATCGGCGCGAACGGCAGCATTTCGGTCAGCTCGGCCTTGAGCGTGATCGCCTCGGCGGGAACATCTTCCGCGCTCAGCGGCGAGATCACCAGATCCCCGCCCTCGTCCAGCCGGACCGGGCCGTCCCCGCCGGCCAGCACCTCCTCCAGCTCACCGAGAGCGTCGTGCAGTTCGGCGACCACGGTGGCCAGCGCGACGCCAGGATCGGCGGATCGCCCGACCAGGCCGCAGAACTCAACGCGTTGCGGTTCCCACTGCCCGGTGGTGAGCAGGTAGGCGGCCGGGTCGGCGTAACGGCGCGAGCCCGGCACGAACACATCCCCGCTGCGCAACCCGTCACGCAATCCGAGCAGCACACACAACTCCCAGTAGTGCCGATACGCGGTCGCGCTGCCGGATTTGCGGGCCTCGTCGAGGTAGCCGCGCCACTTCATCGGCACGAACCCGGTCGGGGCGTCATCGAAGACCTTGCGCCGCCCGGTCGCGTTCAACTCGCGCAGCATGTTCACCGCGATCAGCAACTCGGTCGCGGCGGTACCGCCGCAGAAGCGCACCGCTTCGAGCACCGCGGGGGTGAACTGACGCAGGTAGTTGTAGGAGGAATCCAACGCCGCCAGATGCCCGTGATCACGCGGCAACCTGGGCTTGGCCTGGGCGATCGCCGCGCGCAGGCGCTCCCACCCGATCTTCTCGCCGCGGATCAGCGCACCGATCTCCTCATCCGGAACGCCGGGGTCGGTGACGATTTCCAACAGATCGTCCAGCAGCGCCTGACGGTCCTCTCCAGTCTTTCCTCGTTCGGCCAGCCGCTGCTGCATCTTCCGTTCGGCAGCACCGAATTTCACCGAGATCGCCTGATCGAACAACGCCACGACCTCATCGAGGACATCGGTGCCGGACTGGGCCAGCACCGTGAGCAGGATCGGATACCGGCGTTGCGGATCCCGACGTTGCAGCGCTTGCGGACTCAGGCGCCGGCCCATCGTGGCCAAAAACCGGCGCCGCTCGGCGGGCAGCACCGACATATCCAGCCGATCAGCGCCCAACCCGCGCAGGAAACCCAGCTTGTCGACCTCGGCGCGGACCGCGGCCGCCGAGGCCTCCACCGGCCCGGTCGACAGCCACCGCAACCGCGAGATCCCCAGCGAAGCGTCGGTGACAAGCAAGCCGTCCAACTCCGCGCACCGCGCCGCAGTGAACTCGTGAGCGAGCCGGTCATAGGTTTCGGTCTGGGCCTGGTGGCGGGCGTGGGCGACCCGCTCGACCACGGTGACCGGGCCTGGCCGGATCACCTTCGCCGAGATCAGATACTCACACGCCAGCCGGAACAGCAGAGTCGGGGAATCGTGCTCCATCGCCCGCGCGAGCAGGAACTCATCGAGCTCCTTGAACTCGAGCGCACCGACCGCACGCCATCCCAGGTACCGCGCGGCCAGGCGCACATGCTCGGTGCGGGTCTTGGCTCGCCTGCCGTAGGCACCGATCACCACCGGATCCAACCGCAACTGCTCGGCGACACGAGCCACCGCCACCGGCGGAGCCGTGACCAGCCGATCCGGCACGAATCCCAGCCACGGCAGCGTACACAACGCGATCGCCAAGCCCAGCCGCTCGGCTGGGCCCCGGCCCCGGCCCGGATCCACGAACGCCAGATCCGCAGGCGTCAGCGTGAAGTACCGGAACAGCTCCTCGCGGCTGATCTCCGGGAATCCCCGCAGTCGTTCCAACTCCTCGTCCGCGAACATCCGCGTCGCCACGACCTCAGCCTCCACCAGCACCGACCAACATCATCATCGGCAGTCAAGCACCAACCAGTCGACAGTGCATGCCGAACTCGAAACCCCGTGCCCACCAGTCGGATACGCCAAATCCGCCCGATTTCCGGCGGATGCTACGGCTACCCCCACTACACCACCGAAGAGAACATCCTCAAGACCATCCGACCCCTGTTCCTCGACGAATACCGAGACCGCCTCGAGCGAAGTTGGGACGACAAGGCGCAGTTGACGAAACTGCACAACGACCTGGGTCGGCTTCGTTTCCTCGACCCGGCGTGTGGTTGTGGCAACTTCCTCATCGTCGCCTATCGCGAACTCCGTGCACTCGAACTCGACCTCCTCAAGCGTCGCCGGGACCTCGACATGGTGGAGGCAGCCTCGAAGAAGGTCGAACGCGCACAGTTGAGCCTGGACGTCACGGGTGACATCAAGGTGACTCTCGACCACTTCTACGGCATCGAGATCGAGGAATGGCCGGCGCGGATTGCTGAAACTGCGTTGCTGCTCGTCGACCACCTCGCTAACCAGCAGATGGCCGTCGAGTTCGGAGTCGCCCCGGACCGACTCCCGGTTGTCATCGCTCCGACCATCAAGTACGCCAACGCCCTCCACATCGACTGGGCATCTCTGGTTCCGGCGTCCGACGACGTGGTCATCCTGGGCAACCCTCCCTTCATCGGTCAGTACACGAAGACTGCGCAGCAAACCACCGATACCAAGACCATCTGGGGCTCCCGCTACAACGGCTACCTCGACTACGTCACCTGCTGGTATGCGAAGGCCATCGACTACTACGGCAGCCATGCTGGCAGGTGGGCTTTCGTGTCCACCAACTCGATCTGCCAGGGCGAACCCGTGGAGTTCCTGTGGCGGCCAATCCTCAACGCCGGGTGGAGATGCCGCTTCGCCCACCGCTCCTTCCAGTGGGTCACCGAAGCCCCCGGCGGAGCGGCCGTCCACGTCTCCATCATCGGATTCGACAAGCTCACCAATCCAAAACCGATCCTGTGGACGTACCCCGAGGGCGGCAAGGGCGAAGGCACCCCTCACCAGGTTCCCAACATCAATCCCTACCTTGTCGACGCACCGAACATCCTCGTCAGCAACCGGACCGTCCCACTCAGTTCGACGCTGCCCCCAGTGGACTACGGGAACAAACCAACTGATGGAAAGAACCTGCTCGTATCTGAAGACGAGCACGGCTTCGTTGCCGCCGACCCGATCGCGTCCAACTACCTTCGCCGCTATGTAGGCGCAAGGGAGTTGATCCACGACAAGATGCGTTGGTGTCTCTGGCTGGTGGATGCGCCCGCCTCGGATCTCACCCGAAGTGTCGTCCTGCGAGATCGAATTGCGGCCGTGAAGGCGATGCGTGAGGAAAGTTCGAAAGCCGCAACCGTGAAGAAGGCCGCAACGCCTCACTTGTTCGACGAACGACGTCACCCCAATACCGACTACCTTGCGATTCCTCGCCACGTCGGAGAGTCCCGTCGCTATTTCACTGCACGACGCTTCTCGACCGACGTGATCTGCGGTGACGCGAATTTCCTGGCACCGGACCGCGATGGATTCCTTCTTGGCATCCTGTCCTCCTCGATGTTCATCGCCTGGATGAGGGCCATCGGAGGACGCATCAAGTCGGACCTCCGGTTCTCGAACACATTCACCTACAACACCTTCCCCATGCCCGAGATCACCGACCGACAGCGGCAGGCGATCGCCAAGGCCGCAGCCGGGATCGTCTCTGCTCGTGAAACTCATCCCGAGATGTCTCTTGCGAAGCTGTACGACCCGATTGCAATGCCCGACGACCTCATCACAGCGCATGACGCCCTCGACGAGGTCGTCGACAAGCTCTTCGGACGAGGCGACATGTCCACGGAATCGAGCCGGCAGAAGATCCTCTTCCAGCGCTATGCGGCACTGACCGGGCAATCAACCTTGCTCTGATCTTGGATCTCCACTGAAACCAAGCCTGCTTGTTGTCATGTCTTCATGACAACAAGCAGGCTTGACCCGTCAGAGATTCACTGCCACTGACTCCAGGTGGCGGTAGAGCGTACTCCGGCCGATGCCGAGGACCTCGGCGATCTCGCCGACGGGAACGCCGTCCTCGCGCATCTTGAGCGCCTGCCGACGCTTGGCCGGAGTTAGCGCGGTGGGCCGGCCACCGGTGCGGCCGCGGGCGCGGGCGGCGGCCAGGCCGGCGTGGGTGCGTTCGACGATCATGCGGCGTTCCATCTGTGCGAGGGCGCCGAGGATGTGGAACAGGAACTCCCCGCCGGCGGTGGTGGTGTCGAATCCCTCGGTGAGCGAGCGGAAGTGGATCCCCCGCTCACCGAGTGCGGTGACCGTCTCGATCAGATGCGGCAGACTGCGGCCGAGGCGGTCGATTCGCCACACCACGAGCGAGTCACCGGGACGCAGGGCGTCGAGGACGGCATCGAGTTCGGGGCGTTGGGTTTTCGCCCCGGAGGCGGTGTCGGTCCACACTCGGAAGCAGCCGGCGGCGGTGAGCGCGTCGTGCTGCAGGGCGGGGTCCTGGTCGGAGGTGGAGACGCGGGCGTAGCCGAGGAGATCGTTCACACCACGGGAGTGTCCCGGAACCCACCGACACGTCCCGATCCGGGATGCGGGCAGTGGGACGGGTTTTCGGGACACCGGACGCCCAGGCCACACCCGCCCGCCTCGGCGAAGGTCTGCGTGTCCCGAAACCGTTCGATTTCGGGACAGCAGCTCGACCGCTACTGCCCCCCGATACGAAGCAATCAGAGGGCCGGGAACACAAAGCTCAGCCGAAAAGCTCCTTGCGAAGGTCAGCAGCGGTAGCGCGCTCACCGTCGTCTTCTGCGATTGCCTGTTCAAGTGCCGCGGCATCGCGCGCGTTCTCAAGAGCCTCCAGCAGCTCGAGATCGTCAGCCGGGATCACCGCAGCGATTCGCTTGCCATGACGGGTCACGACCACTCGCTCACCCGCGTAAGCGGTGCGATTCAGCACGTCAGCAAGGTGACCGCGCAGATCGCCGGAGGTCACTTCTCGGGTCTCAATGGTGGCGGTCATGGCCCCAAGGTACGTCTGCCGAGTGCTCCAAGTCAAACGAAACGTACACATGATACGATCAGTACATTTCGTACTAAAGAGCGTTAGATCACTAAACCCAAAGGGCCTTGATGACAACCAACCGATACAGCGTCACCTTCGCCAGCAGCGCGCAACGGGACCTGAAGAAGATCGCAAAGCACGACAAGAAGCTCGCGAACGACCTGATCGACTTCGCCGAGGGGCTCGGCGACAACCCGCGACCGCACGGCTGCACGAAACTCACCGATCGCGAGGGGTACCGGATCCGCTTCGGTGACTTCCGGATCCTGTACCTGATCCTGGATAAAGAGGTGGAGGTCCACGTCTTTCGCGTCGGGGACAGGAAGGAGGTCTACTGACCTCGGCCCCTCGGTCCGGTCATCCCTGGGATGACCGGACCGAATGAAGTGGGGGCTATCCCTTCGAGGAGCGCGGATCGTTCCCCGGCGCGATCGTGTCCTGAGCGCGGATGGTCCCGTTGGTGCCCCGGACCTGCATCTCACCACCCCCGCCGTTGCCGAGGATCTCGCGGGCCCGGGAGATGCCTTCCGACTGCGTGCTGGTCACCGCGCTCGCTCGGCTCGAGCCTGGCTTGCGCACCTCCCAGCCCCCATCTTGGCGCTTCTGCACGACCCGCTTGTTGACGTCCGCCATCACACACTCTCCTACTGGTTTCGATTTGGGTCACTACTAAGATGCGCTTCAGATCACTTGATCCCCTTTGTATTTCGAGTTTTCAATCCGGGGTAATAGCGAAACGACCCGATGAGTGGTCCGGCCGTCTGTCTGCCTTTCAGCCGGCTCGATGACAGTTCCCGCTTGTGGAGCTCGTGCAGTCGCGTCTCGAAAGAGGTCACTCGGTACTCCGCATTCGGCGATGAGCGCGCCCTCCTCGATGCCTTCGCCGGCAAGCACCTCTATCGCTCTCGGCAACAGCGAAGGCTGTTCGAGGATCCGAACCTGACCCGGCTCGCTGCGCCGCCAGCCCCGCACCGAGACGGTGGTCATGGCGTTTCGATAGGAAACATCGTTGAGCTTGCCGAGCTTTCGTGCACGGAAAAGCAATGCCTGCATACTCACGCCCCACTGTTCCTTCAGTCTGGCGAGCAGACCCCACGCAGCGGCGTTCATCTTGCTGGGAAGCAGGTCGAACACCTCATCTGCGGGCATCAGCAGTTCCGAGGCAAATCGGTTCGCTTGTTCCTCGACGATGCGGCCACCCGGTTCCGCGTCGGCATGCATCACAAGATGGCCGAGCTCATGCGCCACGTCGAACCGTTGCCGGTAGTAGTCGCGCTTCGCGGGGTTGAGGATCACCACCGGTCGCAGGTGACTGTCGAACGAGTAGGCATCGACCGCCGCCGTCTGCGGAGGACTGAACACGACCAGGACGCCGTGGTTCTCGAGAAGCCGGACAAGGTGTCCCGCCGGCATGGCGCCCATGCCCCACTGGTCCCGGACCAATCGAGCAGCCTGCTCCGGTCCGTCACCTTCGGCGTCGTCCAGATCCACGGGGAAGGACGGGACGTCGAGGTCCGGAAACTCCACGTACCTCTCCAGGTTCGCGGCGATGTCCACCGCAAGCTGCCCGTAGGCACGCGCCTGGTCCCGTGCGAGCTGCGTGGTCGCCCGCAAGGACCTGAAATGAGGTGTGCTGGTGAGCTCCGCAACGTCCCCCTTGCGCACGGCGAAGAACCCCGGATCAACACCGAGCCCAAGAGCAAGCTCCGCGACTGTCGATGCCGTGGGACGCTTGTTCCCGGATTCCCATCCCGCCAGGGCAGTAGGACTCTTCCCGATTGCCTCGGCCAGAGCGCTCTTACGCATCGCGGCGAGCTGTCGGGCGAGCGTCAGCCGGGAACCGTCGAACAGTGCAGCGGCATCGGCCGCCGACATACCGCCCGTCATTGCTGCTCGCCGGCCTTCGGTGTTACGGAGACGCCGCCCTTGCGGAGGCGCACGGGGGCGTCGGGCACGCCGTCCGGGCCGGACGGTGTCGGGGTGTCCGCACGGCGGCCACCGTGGGCGGGGGGCAGCGTGAGCAGGTTCTTGTACCAGTACCAGGCTTCACCACCACCGGCGTTGAAGCGCGAGCGACCGAACACGAGCTCCCGCCGCGGGCCGACAGGCTCCAGGGAGTAAGCAGCGATGAACGGCTCGAAGTCACCGGAAGGCTCGACGAGGTCCTCAGTCACCGGTCCTTCGACGTCGAAAAGCGCGGGAGGCAGCTCCGTCGCCGGCGGCATCTTCTTGGCCACCTGCTGCTTGGTCGGGCTCTTCCGAGCCCAGGGCAGTGCGTCGAGCTGACCGAAGGATCCCGACTGGAGGAGGAATTGGAGCTCTCCGACTGCCCAGCCGGGACTTCCATTTAGATTGGCTGGCCGCACCAGATCCGGCGCCAGCGCGGGCATGGCGTCAGCATCCTCCTTCGTCAGTTCGGCGCGCACCAAGTCGAGGCCAGCACCGACATCGGCGCCGTCTCCCAGCGCATACCGCCCACACGAGAAAACGCGATCGAGACGATCCCTGAACAGGACGAAGAGCAAGTAGCCGCGCCAGCCGGCATCATGCCCCGCGTCCTCGGAGTAGTCCTCCAAGACCCGACTCACCGCGGACCCGTACGCCCACCGGATCGAATCGAGAACCCCTTCCGACTGAAGCCGGCGGATGACTTCCTGCTGCTCGCTCACAAAGGTGAAGATACACGACTATCCAGATTTTGACGATCAAAACTAAACCAAAAACGACAAGACCCGGTAGCGACAACACCCCTCCCCTTCGGCAGCAACCCATCAATCGTTGACTTGGCAACTTAAACTCTGTAAACCTTAAGTTCTTAAGAACTTAGATGGGAAGGGGTGGACAATGCACAAGATCGAGGTCGACGACGAGGTATTCGCGCTTCTGCAGCAGTTGGCTGTGCCATTCGTGGATACCCCCAACTCGGTCCTACGCAGGGAGCTGCTCGGGCCAGAGCGAGGGAAACCTTCGGAGAACAGCGCGTCGAAATCGGCCGACCTGAGTCCCGCCGCAAGGCTGCACAGTCGGACCGGAGAGCTGATGCCGTTCATCACATCCGGGAGGATCGAGCCGGACGACATCCTGATCTACACCAAGCGCAACGGTGAAAGCTTTCGCGCCACCGTGACCAACGACGGATGGATCAAGATCAACGGAAACACCTACTTCTCGCCCTCCGGCGCCTTGAAGGCGTGCGTGGGGCACGATGTCAACGGGTGGAAGACCTGGACGCATGAACGCACGAATCAGCTCCTGGACACGTTCAGGAAGTAGGACAGATCTGGGCCTTCGAGTGGGGGCCACCCGCGACCTGCCACCACTACCCCGCGCTGTATGGAACATCAGGGGGAGTCACCGCGGTGGGGCCAGTGTTCGCGGAGCTCGTCGAGGACCTGCAGTCGCTCCTTCTCGGTGAGCAGCACCCCCAGCGGGGACAGGTTGCGCATCTCGTTGCCGGTCTCGCCGCCGAGTGCCGCCACGGCGCGGGCTGCGTCGATGTCGTTGCCGTCGACGATCTGCTCCCACCGATCCAGCATCTCGGTCAGGGACGGGGCACTTGAGACGTGAGCGCGGGTCACCCGCAACCGTTCGCGGACGCGGTCGGTGTCGATCCGCAGATGTTCGCGGTCGATCTTGGCCAGGACCGCAGCCTGCATCAGCTTCTGCCGAACCACCTTGGGGGTCACGATCACCGCCGGCACCCCTTCCACCCGAAGCCGTCCACCCCGCGACCCGAACTCCCCGGGCAGGGAAGGGTGAGGCGTCCCCGCCGCGGGGGGGAGTCGGCGGGGACATGCGCAGCCCAGTGTGTCAGCCGCCGTCGGCACCCGGGAACCGGTTTTCCGGCCGGCAGGGGCGCGGCGCATCCACCGTCCTCCGCGGCCGCGGAGGACGCGAGCCGAGGACCCGTCGGGCACACCCGAACGGGTCGTTATCGTTCCGTTACCTTAATGCAAGAGGTGTGCGCACTTCGCGTCGTGAAACCGGACCCCGGCCGGCCGAGAACCGGTCGAGGTGAGCACGAGCTCTGACGGTGCGGGAGGTGCGCCGGGTAACGGCACACGAGTGCGGCAGATCCGTTCGACCTCCGGGGCCTGGCCACTGACCGGATTGCCACTCCGCGCGCCAGATCCGGCGTTGCTGAAGTTCAGCAAGAGGTGTGGCCGAGTTCGCCTTTTCGGCGGGACGAATGTCCCGGCTAAAGCCCGACCGGGGTCGTTTCGGTCAGCGCAGGAGGCGGAGCATCGTCATCAGCCAGTCGTCGATGCGGGTGTTCATCCGGCGAGTGTGTGCGAGGACCGCGTCCGCGTGGGGACCGAGTTCGCCGCCACTGTTCGCGCGCTTGGCGACGTCATTGAGGTTGCCGGCGACGTTGCCGAGCAACCGCCGCAACTCGCGCACCTCCGCGGTCAGCTCACGCACCTGCTCTGCGTCCGCGACACCGACACCGACACCGACACCGACGGGGGTCGTCGCCATCGTTGCGGCGTCGACCGCCGCGGCCGCAACGTAGGCGCCGGCCCGCAACCCACGCGCCGTCGACGCCCGCTCGATCAGCGCCACCTCCTCGGCCGTGAACACCACCCGCTTACTGTGCGTGCGCGGCACGTCCGCGTGCGCCCGATGCCCTCGCACCAACCCGAACCCCTCTCCCCGATGCCCGACCACCCGGGCGGGGTGACAGGCGGCCCGCGCCGCCGCCTCGCCTCCCGGCGGAGGCCCCGCGACACAGCGGCAAGACTAAAAGTGAACACTTTTAGAATATCTTGCTCTGCTCTCCGCCGGGTCGGGGCGCACGCACCGGCAGGACACGCAATGGCGCACTCGACGCCCCGCTAGGGCGGCGATGACGCCGCGGCGTACGACGCGCGTGCCGCGATGCGTCGGCCGGCAGTTGCCGGTGTTGCAGCAACCCGGCAGCCCCCTCTCTGCGCGTTGCGCGCCCCGCGAACCGGCGGGGCGCGTGTTGCCGGGTCTGCGGGAACGAGCAGCCCGTCCGTCGACTCCCCGGCGAGAAACGAGAATCTGCTGCCCACCCACAGCCGGTCCCCGACTCACCTCCCGCACCCCAGTCCCGCACCGTTGCGCTCGGTTGTTCTCACCGGGCCGTGGTCCGGTGAGAACAACCGAAAACCCCGACACACCTCATGCACTAAAGCTGCATTTTCGGCGCGACGAAATAGGATTTCGGCCATGACCGCACCCGGCTCGTCGCGCGACACCGCCGAAAATCCCGCCGCAACGCCGGCGGATCCCGGCGACGGAGACACCGCGGATCCGGGGATCTGCCCCTGGTGCCACAACCCGGTCCCCGCGCACACCGGACGCGGCCGACCACGAATCTGGTGCGGCGATCAGTGCCGCCGCGACGCCCACAACGCTCGCAAGGCCGCCCGCGCCGGCGCCGTCGCAATGACGGTGGTCCGGCAGACCCGCACCGTCGAGAAAACCGTGAAAGTGCCCGTCGTCGAATACCGGGATCCACACCCCACCGCGACCCCCGCCCGCTACATCGACGACCACGATCTGGTCCTGCATGTCCTCACCAACCCAGTGCTGCTCGCGAGGATCCTCGACTCGTTCGCCGCCGGACTCGGCCCCCGACTGAACGGCCGACAACTCAGCGGCCGGCTGCACGAGTCCGCGCTCCGGCTCGCCCCGCTGCTCGACGACTACCGCCGCCGCGCCACCCCACCGCCGCCGGAACCGGTCGCCCCGGATGTCGAGGCGGCGGGGTTGTCGCGGCAGCAACGACGAGCGCAGCAACGTCTGCATGCGAAACAAGGCCGCCCCTGAACCCTGCCTGCCGGCGGTACGGGAAACCCGCCCGGAATCCGACAAGGAAAGGCACCGAACGTGACCGAGAACCCCCGACACCGCGTCGACTGGACGATCCGGATGGACCCGCCGAACACCGCCGAGGCCGTCGAACAACTCGGCCGCTACTTCCGTGCCACCGGTGAGCGGGCCTACCGCCACGACCTGCCGCCACTGACCGCGGCCGATCACACCACCGCCCTCGCCTACATCGGTGAGCTCCGCCGCAACGTCGACGACGAGCGGCACCGGATCATCACCAACGCCCTCGCCGGCGGCCTGTCCTGGGAGCAGATCGCCCGCGCCCTGCGCGCCGACGTCAACCTCCTCCGCGAGAACTACCGCGCCCGCATCGACGACGAACTCGGCCCCTGAGAGCCAGCCCGGCACCAGGCCCAGCCGGGAAGCAGGAACACCCCTAACCCTGCCGGGCCTCGAGACGCCACGCGACTCAAGGCCGGCACCCGAACATCGGGGCCTGTGCCGCCCAGGTTGTGCCATCCGCCGGCGCGCCATCCGTGGCCCGCTTGTAGGGGCCGGACATGCCCGCCGACCCGGGCCACCCGTCGAGGGGCGGACCTGGCCACCCGACGTCGTCGGCGTTCCGAGGACCGGGGGATGCCGTCGACAGGGCGCAACCCCCGGGGAGCCCTCCTCGACACGTGGGCACGGACCCCGAGGAGACCCCTACGCCAATTTAGTTTCATTTCATTATATGTTACGTTACGTGAATCGTTTCTGTTTCGTTTCAGTGTTACGATTCTTGGAACCGCCCGCAGACCACTCGACGAGAGGCCCCACCGCATGACCGACACCCCGACGCCCCAGACCCCGTCGGAGCCGCGGCGGCCGGGCCGGCCCCGGATCTACGACTCCCCCGCCGACCGGGTCCGGGCGCACCGGGAACGCAAGCGGGCCGAGGCCGCCGCACAGGCGATGCCGAGCACCTCGGTGCCGGCGGACCCGGAGGTCGCGGCGACGACGTTGGTCGAGGCGCTGCCGCTGCTCCGCAAGGAGGCCGGCGACGCCGTCACCCGCCTGTCGGCGGTCGCGGAGCGGATCGCCGCGGCTGTCGACGTCCTCGGCAACGAGTCCGTCGTCGATACCCACCTGCGCAAGGCGCAGACCGAGGCCGCGAAGGTGCGGGCCGACGCCGCCGCCGCCCTGGCCGCGATGCGTGAGCAGCTCGACACCGCCCTGACCGACCGGGCCAACGCGGACGCCGCCGCCGACGCCGCCGACGCCGCCCTCGAGGCCGCGACCCGCGAACACGAGGAGGCGATGCAGCAGGCGTCGGTGGCGCATGCCGCGGAGCTGACAGCCCGGTCCAGCGAGCACACCGCGACCCTCGCCCGGTGGAAGACCGACTGGGATGCCGCCGAGTCGGCGCATTCGGTGCAGGTCGCGGACCTGCACGCCCGGGTGGAGAAGGCCACCGCCGCCGCCCGTACCGCCGAAGCCGAGGCGGCCGACCTCGCTGCCGCACTCGAGCAGGCCCGCACCGACGCGGCCCGGCACGCCGCCGACGCCGACCAGGCCCGCGCCACCGCCGAGCGGGACGCCGCCGCCGCCGCGGCTGCCCTCGCCCGCCTCGACAGTGATCTGGCTGCCGCCCGGGAAAGTGCCGCCGCCGAACGTCAACGCGGTGACACCGCCCGCGACGATCTCGCGCAGGCGCGGGTCGAGGTCGCCGAGGCCCGCGCGCACGCGGCCGCTGCGCAGCAGCGCGCCGAGGAGCTGCGCTCCGAACTGGCCGCGGTGCGGGCCGAACTCACCGCCGCCCGCACCGACCGTGGGCAGGGCGCCACCACGACCGCGGTGGACTCGACGGACAACGGATGAGCGAGAAGGAACCAGGGGTGCGGGGACGTTCGGTGGTGGAGGACCAGCTGTTCCGGCAGATCACCCGCTCCGTGGATGCCTCTCCCGCCGCGGTCGCGAGGGTGATCGCAGACGAGCTCGGCGCACCCGCCTGCAGCCACCAGCCCGTGTTCGATGTGGTGCACCCTCCGAAGGGTGTAACTGACTTCTGGTAGCCAGCGTGCTGCTCCCAGCCCGAGGAGCAGGCGTACCGCGGGCGAGGCTTGGGAGAGGCCGAAATCGGAGGCTCAAGATCACGGATACGGATGGAAGCCAAATGCCCCTTGGGAACGCTGGGTCGCCGGGATACCTGATATGGCTTCGGCACGTCGTACCCGAACAATTTTCTATATGGCTTCGGCGTGTTTTCTATATGGCTTCGGCGTGTCGGACCCGAACATCGGTCTCTGCTGCGGCACGATGCACCGCATGGACACCGCGGGGGCACTGCTACTCGACGACGCCCTGTGGGCCGACCAGGTGCTGCTCCCGCACCGCCCGTACGCGACGAACTACCTCGACCGCGGCCAGTACCGGATGAGCCGTGAGGACGCTCTGGCGATGCGGTACATCGAGCACTCGCCCCACGCACTGCTCGGCTCCATCGTCGTCGACTGCGACCACCCCGACGCCGCGATGCGCGCCTTCGAGAAGCCCCGCGATCACCCCGCCCCGAGCTGGGTGGCCCAGTCCCCCTCCGGGCGTGCCCACCTCGGATGGTGGCTCGGCCCCAACCACGTCTGCCGCACAGACTCCGCCCTGCTCACCCCCCTGCGGTTCGCGCACCGCATCGAAACCGGCCTCAAGCTCTGCGTCGGCGGCGACTTCTCCTACGGCGGGCAACTCACCAAGAACCCCATCCACCCCGACTGGGAAACCATCTACGGACCCGCCGACCCCTACACACTGCGACAACTCGCCACCATCCACACCCCCCGGCAGGCCCCACGCCGACCCGACCGCGCCGCCGGCCTCGGCCGCAACGTCACCATGTTCGACACCGCCCGCAAATGGGCCTACCCCCAGTGGTGGCACCACCGCCACGGCGGCATCGACGCCTGGCTGATGCTCGTGCTCCAGCACTGCCACGCCATCAACACCCAGTTCACCGACCCGCTCCCGTTCGTCGAGGTCCGCGCGACCGCGTACTCGATCGGCAAGTGGATCTGGCGGAACTTCGACGAGGACACCTACCGTGCCCGACAGGCACACCTCGGCACCAAGGGCGGCAAGGCCAGCGCCAAGGTCATGACTCCTGCCAAGATCGAAGCCAACCGGAAACGAGCCACCAAGTTCGACGAGAAGGCCATGCTGGAGGCGATCGTCTGATGCCCGGAGCAAAGCACCCTGTACGTCGCAAGATGACGGCACGCGAAGCAGCCGAGCAGTTCGGCGCGTCCACCCGCACCATTCAGAGACTCTTCGCCGAACCTCGGGACGAGTTCCTCGGGCGAGCGAAGGAACGACGAGACCGCATCGTGGCCCTACGCAAGCAGGGCATGAAGTATAAGGACATCGCCGAGGAGATGGGCATCTCCACCGGTGCGGTCGGCCGCATCCTGCACGACGCCCGCAAGCTCGAAGAGAAGGAAGACGCCTCGGAGGAACCCGCAGAGGACGACGACGCTCTTTCCGCGTAGCCGCAGATCAAGAACGTGTTTTCTTTCCTACATGCATGAAGGACTGCATGTTAGATTGTATACATGTCTTCTTCCATGCCTGTTGTGGCGGTAGCCAACCAGAAGGGCGGAGTGGGAAAGACCGCGGTCACGCTGGGGATCGCGTCGGCTGCCAGCGCCGCTGGCATTCCCACTCTCGTGGTGGACATGGACCCGCAGGGGAACTCCACGACCGGACTCGGTGTCACCGACACCGAGTTCACGGTCAACGACGTGCTCTACGCCGACCAGCGAGGCGTCGCCGCCGAAGCGGTCGTCGAGACGCCGTGGCCGGGCGTGTCCGTGATCCCCGCCGATCTCTCACTGGCGCAGCGCGACGCCGACCAGCAGCTCGGCGCGGAGATGCGCCTGCGCAAGGCGCTCGACTCCCCCGACATCGCCGAGCGGTTCGGCCTTGTCCTCGTCGACTGCCAGCCGAGCGTGGGCAAGCTCGTGTCCAATGCCCTGATCGCGGCGACCGGCGTCCTGATCGTCACGGAGCCGAGCATCGACGCCAGCGCCGGCGTCGCCAACGTCATGGACACGATCGAGACCGTCCGCGAGCACTACAACCCCGACCTCGAGGTCCTCGGCGTGGTCCTCAACAAGGTCCCCCCGCGCAGCCGGGAGGCCGACTTCCGTGCCGCCGAACTCGGCGACGCCCTCGGCGAGCGGCTCTGGGATCCGGCCGTACCGATGCGGACGGTCCTCACCGAGGCCCGCGGGGCCCGCGATCCGATCCACTCGTACGGCAGTCGTGCCGCCGATCTGATCGAGATCTTCGACGAGTTCCTGACCCGCATCGTCAAGAAGGGATGACCATGCCCACCAAGCATCAGCCGGCCGGCGCCTTCGGCGGCAAGAAGTTGGCCAAGGCACCCGACGCTGAAACCCATCCCCTGGCACCGAAGAAGGCGGCCGCCCCTGCCGCCGAGCCGGCGAAGCTGACGCAGTTCTCGGCGCGTCTCGACCCGGAGCTCCTGCGTCAGGTGAAGATCGCCGTCGCCACCCGCGGAACCACCCTGCAGGCTGCAACCGCCGAAGCATTCGAACTCTGGCTCGGCCAAGAATCGACCTGACCTGCGGAACACTGCAAGTCACCTTGACACAAAGCAAGGTTGGTAACAATCAGTCTTTGCACCAAGATAATTTGTTTGCTTGCAATCGATCGTTAAGGAGCGCTGGTCCGAGTGACGCGGATCTTCGACAACATCAAGTCCGACCTGGGTACCCACCTTCAGCAGTCGCTGCAGGTGTCCGATCGGATGGATGTCGCGGTCGGGTACTTTAACCTCCGGGGCTGGGCTGCGTTCGATGCGCTGGTCAAGGAGAAGGTCGCCGCCGGCGCTACCGGACCGGTGGTGCGGATCCTGATCGGGATGGTCATGACCGGGCCGCAGCAGGAGACGTTGGAGGATCTGCAGGCCGGGGTGGACGGCACCCCACGGCCGGATGCGGACGCGAACACCGCCCGTGAGCGCAAGGCGCATCTGCTCGAGCAGCTGCGCACCCAGTTGATGCGGGGGCTGCCGACCAACGCCGACCGTGCTGCGTTGCAGTCGCTGCGGGATCTGCTCGCCCAGGGCGTGGTGGAGATCAAGGTGTTCACCCGCCGCCCGCTGCACGGCAAGACCTACATCTGTCACCGGCAGGACCTGAACAATCCGATCACCGGGTTCGTCGGATCCTCGAACCTCACCGCCCCTGGTCTGACCCACAACCTCGAACTGAACGTCGACGTCCTCGACACCTCCGGCGCGGAAACGTTGGCGCAGTGGTTCGAGGACCGCTGGAACGACCGATTCAGCCGCCCTGTCACCGCCGACGTGCTGGATCTGCTCGACGAGTCGTGGGTCCGCCGCGAGCCTCGCCGGCCGTACGAGGTGTTCTTGAAGGTCTGCTACGACCTCTCCCGCGACGTGCGTGAGGGGCTGGCCGAGTACTCGGTGCCGTCCGAGGTCGGCAAGCAGTTGCTCGACTACCAGGCCACCGCGGTGCAGACGCTGGCGCGGCGGATCATGACCAAACGGGGCACCATGCTCGGCGACGTCGTCGGTCTCGGCAAGACACTCACCGCGATCGCGGTGGCGTTGATGCTGCGGGACGAGCACGGTTACATGCCGCTGGTGGTGTGCCCGAAGAACCTGGTCTCGATGTGGGAGGAGCACTTCGAGGCGTACGACCTGCACGGTCGCGTCGTCCCCTACAGCATGGCGCACGCGATCCTGCCAGAGCTTCGGCGGTACGCGTTCGTCATCGTCGACGAATCCCACACCCTGCGCAACGACACCCGCCGCGACTACAAGGCGATCCAGGACTACATCCACGTCAACGACAGCAAGGCGCTGCTGCTGACCGCCACCCCGTACAACATCCGGTTCCAGGACGTGGCGAACCAGCTCGCCCTCTACATCGACGATGACGACGATCTCGGGATTGCCCCGGTCAACGCGCTGGCCGCCGATCCGCGTCTGGCGGACAAGGTGGACGGCAAGACCACCACGATGGCCGCGTTCCGTAAGTCGGAGGACCCCGACGACTGGAAGCGGTTGATGAGCGAGCACCTGGTGCGGCGTACCCGCACCTTCATCAAGAACAACTACTCGCTCACCGACGAGAACGGCCGGCAGTACCTCGAGTTCGCGGACGGTACTCGTTTCCAGTTCCCGCAGCGGATCCCGAAGCCGGTCGATCACTCCTTCGGCCCGGACGATCCGGCCGTGCTGATGTCCAGCGACACCACCCTCGACGCGATGACCAAACTGATCCTGCCCCGCTACGAACTCGGCAGCTACGTCTCGAAGACCGCCAAGCTCAGCGAGGCGGAGCAGGAGTTCGTCGACAATCTCACCCGCGGCCGCGGCAACGTCGCCGGGTTTGTCCGCACCACCTTTTACAAGCGGCTGTCCTCGTGCGGGCATTCGTTCACCCTCTCGCTCAAGCGACACATCGCCCGCAACGAGCTGTTCTCGTATGCGATCGACAACGGCCTGGCGATTCCGACCGGCACGATCACCGAGAACACCTTCGGCGAGGACGAGGATCCGAACAAGGACGGGATTCCCACCAAGGACGAGGTGAGCGAGGAAGCCTCGCGGCGCTACGAGGCACTCCGAGAAGCGAATCCTGCTGGGTTGACCTGGATTCGGCCGGAGATCTTCACCAAGGACTTGAAGCAGGACCTCGACGCCGACACCAACGCTCTGTGGTCCCTGCTCGCCGCCTACGGCGACTGGAAGCCGGAACGGGACTCCAAGCTCGACGCCCTGGTCGCCCTGCTACGTGACGAGCACCCGGACGAAAAGGTGCTGGTGTTCACCGAGTACAAGGACACCGCCGACTACATCGGCGCCGCCTTGCAGGCCGCCGGCATCGACAAGGTCGGGGTCGCCACCGGCGACAGCGAAGACCCGACCCGTCTCGCGCACCGGTTCTCGCCCCGCTCGAACACCCTGCCCGGACACCAGCCGGCCACCGGGGTCGAGGACGAGCTGCGGGTCCTGATCGCCACAGACGTCCTCAGCGAGGGCCAGAACCTGCAGGATGCGCACATCGTGGTCAACTACGACCTGCCGTGGGCGATCATCCGGCTGATCCAACGCGCCGGCCGCGTCGACCGCGTCGGCCAGGCCGCGGACACGGTTCTGCTGTACTCGTTCTTCCACGAGTCGGTCGACAACGTCATCTCCCTACGCCAACGCATCAGCGACCGCCTGCACGCCAACGCCGAGGCGTTCGGCTCCGACGAGCAGTTCTTCGGCAGCGACACCGAGGTCAAGGCCATCACCGACCTCTACAACGGCACCCTCGACGACCAGGACGCCGCCGACGACGTCGATGCCTCCAGCCTCGCTTACCAGCGTTGGCACCAGGCTCAGCAGGACACCCCGGAACTTGCCACGAAGATCGCGGCCCTGCCGGACATGATCTCGGCCACCCGCGCCCGCCGGCTCTCCGACAGCGGTGACGGCGTGATCTGTTACGTGCGAACAGAATCCGGTATCGACGGGTTCGGTGCAGCAACGACCGACGGGCAGACCCGGCTACTCACCGGCCACGAAGTGCTCCGTGCATTCGAGGCCACCCCCGAGGAACTCGGACTCGACCACGCCGACGACCACGACAGCCTGCTCGAAACCCTCGTCCGCGGCGACCTGGCCAACCCTCATGTCGCGGCCGGCCGACCCCGCGGGGTGCGGCGCACCCTGTGGAACCGGCTCAGCGGCACCCTGCACAACCACGCCGCGGACACCGAACTCGCGCTCGAAGCGCTCTACCAGCACCCCTTGATGAAAGACGCCGAACACCGCCTGCGCCGGGCCGTCCGCAACGGGACCGGCGACGACGACCTGATTGCCCTGATCACCGCCCTGCACAGTGACGGGCAGCTCGTCATCGCCACCCGCACCGGTAAAGACCCGATCCGCATCGTTTCCAGCATGGGAGTTCGTTCGTGACCAGTACCCGCCTCCTCGACCTCGTCGACGCCCGTGACTTCCGCACCCTGTTCATCGACGAGCTCGGCTGGAACAACCCGGACCGACCCGACCTCACCGTCGAGGTCGACGATGAGGCATTCACCCTCACCCAGGTCGCCGGCTACAAGGGCCTGCGCATCTGGCACTGCCCCGTCCTCCCGCCGCGCAAGACCCAACGGGTGATCGACGTGCTCGTCGGCAAGGACAACCATGAGCGACTCGTCATCTTCAGCAGCGAGCGCAGGCAGGAGTGGCGGTGGCCGCGGCGGGCTCAGCTCGGCAGCGCGAACGCCAAACTCCTCGTCCACGAACACCATGTCGGTGACCGTGCCACGCACCTGACCGACCGGTTGCAGGCGATCGAGCTCGACTTCGACGCCGACATCACCCTCGTCGCCCTGCTCGACAGGATGCGGGACGCGTTCGACCACGAAGCCGAGACCGCGTCCGTCGCGGCGGCCCGGCTGATGGGCACCCTCTACACCGAGCTCGAAGCCGCCGGTGTCGGTGAACACGACGCCACCCTTCTTCTCGCGCGGCTGCTGTTCCTACTGTTCGGCGACGACGCCGACATGTGGAAGCCGGAAGGACTGTTCGAGCGGTATCTGCGCGAAAACACCACCGCAGCAAGCCTTCACAAGGATCTACAGGGACTGTTCGAGGTCCTCGACACCGACGAGAAGAAACGCCAGCTTCCCGCAGACAGCCCGTACACACCGTTCCGGTACATCAACGGTGGCCTGTTCCATGACCCACTGCGGCTCCCCAAGCTGCCCGCGGCGTTCCATGAAGCGCTGCTGGCGGCGTGCGAGTTCGACTGGTCGATCATCTCCCCCGCGGTGTTCGGGTCGATGTTCCAGACCGTCAAGACCAAGGAAGCCCGCCGGCACGGCGGCGAGCACTAGGGGTAGCCGTAGCATTTGCCGAAAATCGGGCGGATATGGCGTAGT
>NZ_JTIZ01000048.1:0-1301 GCF_000801125.1 Rhodococcus sp. Chr-9 | reverse complement strand
CAGGGCCCCGGCAAAGTCGTGTAATTGCATGTCAGATGGTGTGAAGTAGCTCGATCGGCCGGTGTGGATCACGACTGTGATGCCGTAGGGCGGTAGCGATGCTGGCGTGGCCGGCGAGTCGGAGGATACCGACGACCGTGTTTCGAATGGTGGCCATGACCTGCGGCCCACTGCCGGTGCGGATGGCGCAGCGGTCCTCGTCGAACGTGACATCACGAACCCAGTGCAGCCGGTTCTCGATGCCCCAATGCCCACGAATCCATGCCGCGACCTGGGCTGGAGCCGCGCAGGTCATCGGCATCGAAGTGATCAGATAGACGACCTCGACACTCTTGCGGCCGTTTCTGGTGACGGTCCGGCGGACCTGCAGAACCTGCGTGGCGTGCGGGAAACCGAGACCGGCATCGACCTCGGTGGCCTTGATCGTGCGGCACTCCCGTCGTCCGTGACCACGACCCCTGATCGTTGATGAGACCGGAATATCGTTCCAGGGCAACGACTTCAGCAAGTTCCGCAGGGATCTCTGGTTGTTCTTGACGGTGAACACGTAGTGCCCGCCCCGTGAGGCGATGTACTCGGCGGTGACCCGCTGACAGTGCAACGCATCTGCGGTCACGACCACATCGGTGAGGTCAAGCCCGGCCAGGAGGTCGACGATCAGCGGGATCTCGTTCGTTTTCGCACCGACCTCGACCTGCCCGAGGACCACCCCACTGTTGTGGTCCATGGCCGCCAACAGGTGCGTCAGATGCCCGGCTGCATCCTTCGCCCCGCGCAGTGTCTTTCCGTCGACCGCGATCACCCGGCGCCCGTCGACGACCCGGGTCCGCATCCAGGCCCATATCCCGATGACCTGGTCGAACACGCCTGCGTCGAGGCGTCCGAGGGTGCGGCGGATCGTCGATTCCGACGGTGGCCGGCCCTCGATGCCGAGTCGGCTCCGGACATCGTTCGGGGCGTCGTGCACCCATTCGGCGACCGCGGTGAACGATCTCGCGCCGGCGCACACCGCGGCCAACGCGACCGCCAGGATCACCGTCAACCGGTGCCGAACCCCGCGACGCGCTCGCGGATCGGGGACCAGATCGAGCACCTCGAGGATCCCGGTGTCCGACACCGGAACAGACATGGGCGAAGATGGAGCTGCGGGCACGACTCGTTCCTGGTTGTGACGATTGTGTAGGAACTTGAATCATCACCGAGACGGTCGTGCCCGCCCCAATCCACGTCCCTGATCGTGCGCCATCCCACCTTGAAACCGCAGGTCAGCTGGTCTTACTTACGACTTTGCCGAGGCCCTG
>NZ_JTIZ01000047.1:0-1639 GCF_000801125.1 Rhodococcus sp. Chr-9 | reverse complement strand
TGTTATGCGACAGAGTGTTTCAGGGGTCAGGAACCGAATGTTTCGTTTTCCAGGCCCAGCGCGCGGATCTTGCGGTAGAGGGTCGAGCGGGCCACACCGAGTCGGTGGGCGGCGAGGGATTTGTTGCCGTCGGACTCGTCGAGGGCGCGGACGATCGCTTCGCGTTCGGTGCGTTCGAGCGAGGTCAACCGGCGGCCGGCGCCGAGGGTGCGGTAGTCGGCGGGCAGATGTTCGAGTTTGATGTCGAATCCCATCGACCGCGCCGCCGCGGTACTGAGCACCGAGGCGAGTTCGCGCAGGTTGCCGGGCCAGTGATGGTCGATCAACGCCCGATGCGCGGCCGGTTGCAGTTGCGGGGTCGGACGGTCGGGGAGTTCGGCGGCGAGCAACTCCCGCGCGAGATCGGTGAGATCTTCGATGCGCTGGCGCAGCGGCGGGATGCACACACTGCGCCGCACATGGGTCTGCACCTGATGCCGCAGATCGTCGGGGGTGCTCGAGGTGGCGGTGGCGATCACCGGTGCACCCAGCTCGACGGCAGCGTCGAGCAACCGCCGGGTAGAAGCCACAGCGTCGTCGGGGACCTCGTCGAGGTGCTCGATGATGCACGCGAAACTGCCGGACAGACGCGCCCGCAACTCGGCCACCGCCGAGGGGGTCAACGTCGACGCATCGACGCTCGGGACCGGGTCGTGCCGGCCCCAGCGGTGCTGGATCTGCCGCGCCAGATGGGTTTTGCCGACACCGGACTCACCGACGATCAGCACCGGCGCGACGGTCGCGGTGATCTCGTCGACCCGGTCCTGGAGTCGGTGCGCGGCCAGGCTGCGGCCGGCGATACGCGTCGCCGGCGCCGCACCGGCGGGCGCGGCGGGGGCCAGGCGGGCGCGCGGTCGCGGCGGAGCCGGGGAGGCCAGCGGGCGCAGTTCGAGGATCGCGCTGAGCGGATCGGTGGACTCACCGACCCGGCGGGCATGGACCCGCACGTCGATCCCGTCGGCGAAACGCAGCGGTCCTTCCCATTCGTCCTTGGCGGCCAGATGGGTGCTGATCCAGTCCCAGATCATCATCTGATCGGTCGAGTCCATCAACCGTGACACCGTCGGGGTCGCGATCACCGTGTCCCGGCTCATCGCCACCACCGCGGCGTGGCCGCGGCGTTTGCTGCGCATGTATTCGCGCAGCAGGTTCTGCTCGCTGCGGGCGGACAGGGCGAACAATCGCTCTTCGATATCGCGTACCGCCGAGAGCACCAGCGGTGCCATCAGCTCGTTGACATCGCCGATCTCGCAGGTGATGTCGACGATGCCGGTCACCGCGCGTGAGACCGGATCGACGATCGGGGAGCCGACACAGGCCAGCGGATGCAACGCCTCGAGCAGGTGCTCTTCCCCGCGGACCCGGAACGCTTTGCGTTCTTCGAGGGCGGTGCCGATCCCGTTGGTTCCGGCGCATTCCTCGGCGAAGATGAACCCCGGGGCGACCTGGGCACGGTCGAGACGGCCGAGCAGTGACCGCTGCCCGGCCCGCCGATCGACGATGGTCGCATCCTGCGAGGCGAGCAAGATCGTCACCGGCGCATCGGCGAGTTGATCGGCCAACCGATCCAGGACCGGCCGCGCCGCACGCACAAGCTTCG
>NZ_JTIZ01000046.1:0-1445 GCF_000801125.1 Rhodococcus sp. Chr-9 | reverse complement strand
ACGGCGTATGTGATCTTCACGTCGGGTTCGACGGGTCGTCCGAAGGGTGTGGCGGTGCCGCATCGGGCGGTGGCGAATCAGTTGGTGTGGAAGGTTGCGGCGTTCGGGTTGGGGCCGGGCGATGCGGTGTTGCTCAAGACTGCGGCGACGTTCGACTTGTCGGTGTGGGAGTTCTGGTCGGCGTTGGTTTCGGGTGGCCGGTTGGTGGTGGCCGCGGCTGAGGGGCATCGGGATCCGGCGTATCTGCTGGGGTTGATGCGGTCGGCGTCGGTGTCGACGTTGCATGTGGTGCCGTCGATGCTCGAGGCTCTGTTGACGGCGGCGTCGTCTGCGGGTTCGGGTGGTGTGTTGGCGTCGTCGTTGCGTCGGGTGTTGGCGATCGGTGAGGCGTTGCCGGGGTCGGTGGCGCAGCGGTTCCGGTCGGTGAATCCGGGTGTGGGGCTGTTCAATCTGTACGGTCCGACGGAGGCTGCGGTGTCGGTGACCTGGCACGAGGTGTCGGATGCCGATGTGGTGGGTGTGCCGATCGGTGTGCCGGAGTGGAATGTGTCGGCGTTCGTGCTGGACGAGCGGTTGCGTCCGGTGCCGGTGGGTGTTGCGGGTGAGTTGTATCTGTCGGGTGTGCAGTTGGCTCGGGGGTATTTCGGTCGGCCGGAGTTGACGGCGGATCGGTTCGTGGCGAACCCGTTCGCCGGTGGGGCGAGCGGAGCGGCGGGGGACGTCACCGCCGGGGCGCGGATGTATCGCACCGGTGACCTGGTGCGGTGGCTGCCGGACGGCTCGCTGGACTACCTCGGCCGTACCGATTTCCAGGTGAAGGTGCGTGGTTTCCGGATCGAGCTCGGTGAGATCGAATCGGTTCTGCGGAACCAGGATTCGGTGTCCCAGGCCGTGGTCGTCGTGCACAGTGACCGGCACACGGGCGAGCAGTTGGTCGCCTACCTCGTGCCCGACGGCGAGCTCGACCTCGACACGGTGAAGCACTCGGCGGCGCGGGAGCTGCCGTCGTACATGGTGCCCACCGCGTGGGTGGTGCTCGACGCGCTGCCGCTGAACATCAACGGCAAGATCGATCGCAAGGCCTTGCCGGCGCCGCAGGTGGTGCAGCGCGAGTTCCGGGCACCCACGACCCCGGTCGAGGAGGCGGTCGCCGCGGTGTTCGCCGAGGTGCTCGGCGTCGAGCGGGTCGGCTTGGACGACGACTTCTTCGCGCTCGGCGGGAATTCGCTGGTCGCGACGCAGGTGACGGCCCGGCTGGGTGCGGCGCTGGATGCGCAGGTGCCGGTGCGGACGGTGTTCGAGGCGTCGACGGTGGCGGCGCTGGCGGCGGCGGTGGAGTCGCACGCCGGTTCCGGTGCGCGGGCGGCGCTGACGGCGCGTCCGCGTCCGGAGCGGGTGCCGTTGTCGCTGGCGCAGCAGCGGATGTGGTTCCTCAACCGCTTCGA
>NZ_JTIZ01000045.1:0-4515 GCF_000801125.1 Rhodococcus sp. Chr-9 | reverse complement strand
AATCCCCCAAAAAATCAAAAAGAAAAATCTCGCTAAATCTTGCTAAATCTCGCTAAATCTCGCTAAATCTCGCTAAATCTCAAATAAAAAGGAAATTATATGGCTATATGCTAATATTTTGGCTCGTATGAGCGTGTTTATATCATTACGATATAATTTAAGTCTAATTAACTTAACGCTCACAGGAACGAAAATATAGGCTTTAAACGATATAACCACATTTAAAAGAAAGGATAATATGCAAACACAAAAAGGTGGCAGACCCACAATTTTACCTAAGATGTATGAAGAACCGCTTTTTAGCCAAATCATTGATAAAATTGAATCAGGCTGTAATGACAGAGAAATCTACACCAGTTTGCATTGTTCGGCTAAAACTTTTAGAAAGTGGCGAGATGACAATATAAAGGCGTATGACGAAGCTAAAAGCATTGCTAGGGGAAATCTATTAGAACTAGCCGAAAGTGCCTTAGCGAGCAAACTGACAGTCAGAACGCTAAAAGAAACAGAAACAATATATGACGCTGACGGAAACGTTGAAAAAGTAAAGGTTAAAGAGAAAGAACTTGATAAAGATAGCTTGGTAGCAATGATGGTTGCTAAGGCTGGAAACCCTGAACTTTATAACCCTACTGAATGGCGGAGATTGCAACAGGAAGAATCAAGTGCTCATGACCTTAAAGCTAAAATTGAAGAACTTGACGACTATAAGCTAAGTAAGTATAAAACGCCAGAAATCAAAGTCCCAGAGGGGTTTGAATGAAAAAATATTGGGTAGTTGAAGACCATTTGGGCGGAGGACTTTATCTGATGTCAGAAAATACTTCAGAAAAAGAATTAGAAGAAGTTGAAGATTATTGTGAGACGTGTGGAGACAACGATTCTATTATTGGTCAGTTTTCAAACTGGAAACAACTTAAAAAAGAAATGACTGATGACGAAGGTTGGTGTCCATATTCAGATGAATATTTGCAATCAGTATTTGAATAGAAAGGGAATGAATGTATTATTTAAATAAAATGTTGGAATACAACAAAGAAAACGGCATTATTATTAATAAGTACATTCGCAAGACTATTCAGAAGCAAATACGTATTCATAACAAATATATTTATCGCTATGACCGTGTTACGCAAGCTATTGAATGGATAGAAGACAACTTCTACCTGACTACTGGTAACCTGATGAAAATTGAGCTACTTCCAACACAAAAATGGTGGTATGAGTTAATGTTAGGCTATGATATGGTTGATGAAAAAGGTGTTCAAGTCAACCTAATTAATGAGATTTTTCTTAATTTAGGCCGTGGATCAGGTAAGTCTAGTTTAATGGCTACGCGCGTGCTTAACTGGATGATTTTAGGCGGACAATATGGCGGAGAAAGTCTAGTTATTGCATACGATAATACACAGGCTAGACACGTATTTGACCAAGTTAGGAATCAAACGGAAGCAAGTGATACATTAAGAGTGTACAATGAAAACAAGATTTTCAAGAGTACAAAACAAGGGCTAGAATTTACGTCTTTCAAAACCACTTTTAAAAAGCAAACAAATGATACTTTACGAGCGCAAGGTGGTAACAGTTCCCTTAATATATTTGATGAAGTCCATACCTATGGCGAGGATATAACACTGTCAGTTAATAAAGGTTCACGTCAAAAACAAGATAACTGGCAAAGTATTTACATCACTTCTGGCGGACTTAAACGCGACGGACTTTATGATAAACTTGTTGAACGATTCAAATCAGAAGAAGAATTTTACAATGATAGGTCATTCGGCTTGCTTTACATGCTAGAAAATCATGAGCAGGTCAAAGATAAAAAGAATTGGACTATGGCTTTACCACTTATTGGCAATGTTCCTAAGTGGTCAGGAGTTATTGAGGAGTACGAGCTTGCGCAAGGAGACCCAGCGTTACAGAATAAGTTCTTAGCGTTTAATATGGGCTTACCTATGCAGGATACAGCTTACTACTTCACTCCGCAAGACACTAAACTAACAGACTTTAATTTATCTGTATTTAATAAAAATAGAACTTATGTCGGACCTATCCTTAATTGGCGATTTAACCGCTGTATCGTTCGTTTGTGAGTTAGAGGGTAAAACTTACAGCCATACGCTAACTTTCTCTGTACGGTCTCAATATGAGCAACTGGACACAGAACAACAAGAGTTATGGACTGAATTCGTTGACAGAGGCGAACTAATCTTACTTGATACGGAATACATCAATGTGAACGACTTAATACCGCATATTAATGACTTTAGAACCAAAACAGGGTGCAGACTTAGAAAAGTCGGATACGACCCAGCTCGCTATGAAATTTTAAAAGGGCTGATTGAGCGTTATTTCTTTGACAAAGATGGAGACAACCAAAGAGCAATTCGACAAGGTTTCTCAATGAGTGACTATATCAAGCTATTAAAATCTAAGTTAGCGGAAAATAAACTTATCCATAACCAAAAAGTCATGCAGTGGGCTTTAAATAATACTGCTGTTAAAATCGGACAAAATGGGGACTATATGTATACTAAAAAACTTGAAAAAGATAAAATTGACCCTACTGTTGCTTTGACAATGGCTTTAGAAATGGCGGTGTCAGATGAAGTATAATGTTGACACAGTTCGAGAAAGTGGTTGGTATAATAAAAAAGAATGGTTGGCTGTCCGTGATTATGTAAGACAACGTGATAAGATGACTTGCGTAAGATGTGGCGCATTCGGTGCTAAAAAATACGAAGTAGACCATATTATAGAACTAACTTGGGAAAATCTTGATGATTGGAAAATAGCGCTGAACCCTGATAACCTACAACTCCTTTGTAAGTCTTGCCATAACAAGAAGACAAGCGAGTATAAACGTGGGAAAGGTGTGAGTTTATGGTAGAAAGGGGAAAAATTGAACTTATTCGGAAAAGTGGTATCATTTTCACGTGGAAAGCTAAACAATGATACTCAAAGAGTTACAGCGTGGCAAAACGAAGCGGTAGAATATACAAGTGCCTTTGTGACTAACATTCATAATAAAATCGCTAATGAAATAACAAAAGTAGAATTTAATCATGTTAAATATAAAAAGTCTGATGTTGGTTCTGATACTTTGATTAGTATGGCAGGTTCTGACTTAGACGAGGTTCTAAACTGGAGTTCTAAGGGCGAACACAATAGCATGGAGTTTTGGCAGAAAGTAATTAAAAAGTTGCTATGCACGCGCTATGTTGACCTGTACCCTATATTTGATAGTGAAACAGGAGATCTATTAGACCTACTATTTGCTAACGATAAAAAAGAATATAAACCTGAAGAATTAGTAAGGCTTATCAGTCCTTTTTATATCAATGAGGATACAAGTATTTTAGATAATGCTCTAGCTAGTATTCAAACTAAGCTGGAACAAGGTAAATTGCGTGGCTTGTTGAAAATTAATGCCTTTCTTGATATTGATAATACGCAAGAGTATCGAGAAAAAGCCTTAACAACAATAAAGAACATGCAAGAGGGTTCGAGTTACAATGGTTTGACACCAGTTGATAACAAGACGGAAATTGTAGAACTTAAAAAAGATTATTCCGTTTTAAACAAAGATGAAATTGACCTTATTAAATCGGAACTTTTGACAGGCTACTTTATGAATGAAAATATTTTGCTTGGTACTGCTACGCAAGAACAACAAATTTATTTTTATAACTCTACTATCATTCCTTTACTGATTCAACTTGAAAAGGAACTGACTTATAAACTGATTTCAACAAACCGCAGACGAGTAGTTAAGGATAATTTATATTATGAACGCATAATCGTAGATAACCAGCTATTCAAGTTTGCAACTTTGAAAGAATTAATTGACTTGTATCACGAAAATATCAACGCTCCTATTTTTACACAGAATCAACTTCTTGTTAAAATGGGCGAGCAACCAATCGAGGGCGGAGATATTTATGTCACAAACCTTAACGCAGTTGCTGTTAAAAACCTAAGTGATTTACAAGGCAATAGAAAGGACGTAACAAGCACAGATGAAACTAATAACCAATAGTGCTGAAATTAAAGTAACTGAAAACGAGGACGGTTCTAAGTCGTTCCAAGGCATTGGTTCAGAAGTTGGCGTAGAGAATCGTAACGGTATTATCTTGACCCCTAACTGCATTGAGTTTGCTAGAGAACGATATCCATTGCTATATGAACACGGAGCTGGATCTAGTGAAGTAATTGGGGACGCGAAAGTTTATTATGACTTAGCTTCTAATAAATACCTGACTGACTTTACGCTTTACGACAATGCACCAAACATTAACAAAGCTGTGGAAAATGGAGCGTTTGATTCACTATCAATTGCCTATTACATTACAGATTATGAGTTTAATGAAAATGATGCTCTAGTTGTAAATAAAGCACAGTTTAAAGAGATTTCTCTTGTTTCAGTACCAGCTGACCCTAACGCAAAGTTTATTCAAAATGCATTGGGCGAAGAACTCACAGAAGAACGTAACAAAATTATTGAAAGCCGTA
>NZ_JTIZ01000044.1:0-254 GCF_000801125.1 Rhodococcus sp. Chr-9 | reverse complement strand
TCTCCCGGCACGGCCGGCACCGATGCGGTGCCCAGACCGTGCTCGCGCAGGTGCGCACCGGCACGAAGATGCCGATCCACCTGCCCGAGAACATGTTCCAACGCACGCACATGTCGGCGCAACTTACCCGGCTTGCCGATGTGCGCGGCGGTGATCGGCGGCAGGCGACGCAGCCGCTGGGGATCCGGAAGCCCTGCATGCTCGAGCGTCACGGCGGTCAGGTCCCGGATGAGCCAGTCGGCCAGGGCCGCGGT
>NZ_JTIZ01000006.1:0-39930 GCF_000801125.1 Rhodococcus sp. Chr-9 | reverse complement strand
GTCGCACCCAGCCGGCACCAGTACCACTGCTAACTGCGAAGAGCCTCATTTGCACGCCGAGCTGCACCGCGCGCCGGAATGATTCAGGTGGTTCCGGCCCCGCCGAGCGGTGTCGGATCCACTGAATCATGTCGCGCCGAATTTCATTTGGTGCCGACGACGCGACGGAAGTAGTCGTTGGCGGCCTGCATGACGAGGTTGTAGGGCGGCGCGAACTTACGCGCCCACCAGTAACCGAACCGGGTGTCGAAGGACGTGTAGACCATGAAGCGGTTCTTCAGGATGCCGGTGACGATGCGCTCGGCCACCTTCTCGGGAGTCGCGGCGTGGCGGACGAACCGTTGGGTGAGTTTGCGGACCTCGGGACGATCACGGTCGACGCCGACGATCTGCACGGTGTCGACGAGCGGTGTACGCACGGCCCCCGGGACGACCAGCGAGACACCGATGCCGTCGCGCTTGAGGTCGAACCGCAGCACCTCCGACACTCCCCGCAGACCGAACTTGCTTGCGCTGTAGGCGGCGTGCCACGGCAGGGCGAGCAGCCCGGCGGCCGAGGAGACGTTGACGATGTGCCCGCCGCGACCGGCCTCGATCATGGCCGGCACGAAGTTCTCGATGACGTGGATGGGCCCCATGAGGTTGACGTCCACCATGAGCTTCCAGTGCTCGTGCTGCAGCCGGTCGACGGTGCCCCACACCGACACTCCGGCGACGTTGGCGACGATGTCGAGCGACCCGCACGCCTCGTGCACGTCGCGGGCGAAGGCGGTGACGGCCTCGTAGTCGGAGATGTCGAGGGCGGCCGAGTGCAGCACGGTGCCGCCGCGTTCACGAACGCTGCGGACGACCTCGTCGAGGGCCGCCTCCTGCAGGTCGGTGAGCACCAGCCGGGCCCCGCGATCGGAGGCCGCATGGGCCAGGGCGCGGCCGATTCCGCTGGCCGCGCCGGTCACAAGGAATTTGGTTCCGCGCAGGTCGGTGATCGCCATGGCGACACCCTAGCCTCGCCGTGACGACTCGACGCTCCGGCGCGCCACGGACGAACCGGATGCGCCGGAGCGAAGCGACTTGTGTGTCCGAGCGAAGCGACTTGTGTGTCCGAGCGAAGCGACCTGTGAGCCGGAGTGTTGGGCTCCGGCGGATGGAAACTCAGAGCCGCTGGGCCATCTCCTCCTGGTATTGCCGAATCGTGCGCTCGATCATCTCGACATCGTCGTGGCGATTCTCGCTGCGCGCGAGGTCGGCGCGCTCGCGCAGTACCCGGATCGCCCGACGCAACTCGTCGTCACTCATCCTGTGGTCCATGCCACACAGTCTGCCGGGTTCGGCGTGGACCCGCCAGCGAATGGCCCTGCATACGACGAAAGCCCCGCCGAGGGCGGGGCTTTCAGGGGTGGAGCTGAGGGGAATCGAACCCCTGACCTCTTCGATGCGAACGAAGCGCGCTACCAACTGCGCCACAGCCCCGTAGGTTCCGAGGGAACCGACTCGCAAACTCTAGCAAACCACCCCGTCCATCACGAAATCGGAGTGTCGGCGCAGGTGACGGGCGATTTCACGGCCTGCTCCGAAGACGGGTCGGGGTCCGCACAGATTCGGTGCGGGCCCCGCCGTAAGCGTCGCAGGACGATCATTCCCCCACTGCGCGGGGAACGACGTATTCGCCGGACTCGTCGTCGCCGTCGCTCGCGCGGACGTCGTAGCTGTGGTCGATGCCGTAGTCGTCCTCGTAGCGATCGAGGTGCTCGAACTCCGGATCCTCGTCGTCGACCTCGAGGACCACGGCCCCCGGGCGACGCAGGCGCTGTGGAACGTCGTCGTGGCCGCCGCGGGCCCCCGCGCGGGAGCGTTGCAGTCGCGCGAGGCGACGCCGCCGGATCTCCTGCTCGAGATGCACCTGGCGCCGCAGGTAGAACAGATAGGCGACGAGGGCCACGGCCGCGAGACCGGCGAGCCACCACATGACCGACGAGACGATCAGGGCGAGCGCCGAGGTCATGATCGCGGCGATCAGCAGGCCGAGGACGGCCCGCTGCCGGAATTCGTATCGTGCGGCGCTGGCGACCGCATCGGCGTGCGGGTCGAATCCGCCGCGGCCCCGGCGTTGCGGTGCGTGTGCGCGCACGGGCTCACGATCGGGTGCTGCTTCGTGGTGGACGTCGGCCTCGTCGGAATCGATCTCCGGCCTGTCGTCGAGTTCAGTGTTCATGCGGTCCTCCGCGGGGGTGCGGTGCGTGCGGTCACGACTCGGACGCCAATGAGGATCGCTGCGGTGCCCGGCGGCCGGCCCTCGAGGGGTGATCGGCTCGTCGTCTCCGCGGTGCAGAACTCGAGTTGCGAGCGCGGCGTCGGTCGTCTGCCGGATTCGAGGACGCTTCGTGACCAGCATGGGAACCAGAACGAACAACCACACGGCAACGAGCCCGATCCACAGAAGCGAGTTCGGCATCCGGTGGTCCTCCCTCCAGTCGTCGCCCTACCAGCCCGTCGACGCCACCGACCTACATGAGGCTAACGGCATCACCGCGTTTACCTGTACAGAAACGCCGACTCGATCGACAACAGACGTCACTCGAGTCACGCGAAACCAATTGACACTTTCTTCACTCTAATCACAGAGATCCCACACGCGCTGGGGATTGTTACTCGAGTTGCGAGTAACCTGCGTTACATAGCGGACGAACCCGACTCGAGACGGAAAGCGATCAGGACCAGGTCGCGCGACCGGCACGGACGAGGCGATCCGAGACCGAGCCCGGCACCTCCTCGACCGTCATCGCGACCAGCAGATGGTCGCGGAACCGGCCCTGGACGTCGAGGTAGCGCTTCAGCAGACCTTCCTCGCGGAAGCCGACCTTGCGCAGCACCGCGCGACTGGCCTCGTTCTCCGGGCGCACGGTGGCCTCGACGCGGTGCAGCCCGACCGGGCCGAAGCAGTGGTCGAGGCCCAGGGCGACGGCGGCGGTCGCGACACCGAGGCCGTTGACCTCCTTCTCCACCCAATAGCCGATCCAGGCCGAGCGCAACGCTCCGCGCACGATGTTGCCCACCGTCAGCTGCCCGCAGAATCTGCCGTCCAGCTCGATGGCCATCGGCAGCATCAGGCCCTTGTGGGCCTCCGAGCGCAGACTCCGGTAGAGCCCGGGCCACACCGAGATGTGGTGCCGCATGTCCCACGGCGCCTCACCGGTCGGCTCCCACGGCTCGAGATGCGCGCGATCACGCAGACGCAGACGGCTCCACGCCGCGGCGTCGCGCAGTCGGATCGATCGGACGGTCACCACGCCCCCTGCCACCCGCAGCGGCCCGAGCTCCGCCGGCCAGCCGGGATGACGGGACATCAACCACGCTGCCCGAGGAACGCCACGTCCACCGGGTCTCCCGTGCGGATTTCGGAGACCTCGGGATCGACGATGACGAGACAGTTCGCCTCGGCGAGGGTGGCGAGCAGATGCGACGACGAACCCGCGGCGCCGCCGAGCGCCTGCACGAGATAGTCGCCCGTCGTTTCGTCGCGCATGAGCCGGCCGCGCAGGAAACCCTTGCGATCGGGGATCGAGGTGATGGGGGCGACCGTGCGTGCCGAGACCACGCGGCGCATCGGCTGGCGACGGCCGAGCGCGATGCGGATCAGCGGCCGGACCATCACCTCGAAGACGACGAGCGCGCTCACCGGATTGGCGGGCAGCAGGAAGGTCGGCACCTCGTCGCGGCCGAGACGTCCGAAGCCCTGGACCGAGCCCGGATGCATCGCGATCCGCTCGACGCCCATCTCGCCGAGATCGGACAGCGCCTCGCGGACCTCCTCGAGCGCGCCGCCGCCCACGGCCCCGGCGATCACGACGATCTCGGCGCGGATCAGCTGACCCTCGACGACCTCGCGCAGCCGCTTCGGGTCGGTACTGGCGATCCCGACCCGGTTGACGTCGGCTCCGGCGTCACGCGCGGCCGCGGCCAGCGCGTAGGAGTTGACGTCGTAGACCTGTCCCGGCCCCGGGGTGCGGTCGACGTCGACGAGTTCGCCGCCGACGGAGATGACCGACAGTCGCGGGCGCGGATGGACGAGCACCTTGTCGCGGCCGACCGCGGCGAGCAGACCTACCTGGGCGGCCCCGATGATCGTCCCGGCCCGCACTGCGATGTCGCCGGGCTGGACGTCGTCGCCGGTGCGGCGCACGTAGTCGCCGGACCGCACCGGTTCGAGCACCTTGATGCGCGCGGCACCGCCGTCGGTGTTGTCGAGCGGCAGCACCGCGTCGGCGAGCGTCGGCAGCGGCGCACCGGTGTCGACGCGCACCGCCTGACGGGGCTGGAGACGGATCGGCTGACGCGAACCGGCACGCACCTCGCCCACGACCGGCAGCGTCACCTCGGCGGGCGCGGACCCGCCGTCGGTCTCGGCCGGGGCTTGGAGGTCGACGCTGCGCACGGCGTAGCCATCGATCGCCGCCTGGTCGAATCCGGGTAGGGGTCGCTCGGTGACCACTTCCTCCGCGCACAGCAGACCCTGCGCCTCGGAAATGGCCACCCGGACCGGCCGGGGTGCGACTGCCGCCGCCGTGACCCTGGCCTGCTGATCCTCAACCGACCGCATACCGCTTCTCGTCCTCCAGCCCGTCCTGCAGTCAGCGCTTCAAGCGCTCGATGAGCCACTCGCGCAGCGAGGGCCCGTACTCTTCCGTGTTCAACGCCGAGTCAACCGCAGCGCGCAGATAGCCCCCGGGATTTCCGAGGTCGTGTCGGGTGCCGCGGTGCACCACCACGTGAACGGGGTGGCCCTCGGAGATGAGCAGGGCGATCGCGTCGGTGAGCTGCAACTCTCCCCCGGCTCCGGGCTCGATGCGACGCAGTGCGTCGAAGATCGCCCGGTCGAGCAGGTATCGGCCGGCGGCGGCGAAGGTCGACGGTGCGTCCTCTACGGCCGGCTTCTCGACCATGCCGAGTACCTTGAGCACGTCGGGGTTGGCGGCGTCCGGCACGACCTCGACGTCGAAGACGCCGTACGCGCTGACCTGTTCCTTGGGCACGTCGATCGCGCACAGCACAGAACCGCCACGCTTGGCGCGGACGCGCTGCATCGTCTCGAGCACGCCGACCGGCAGCACGAGGTCGTCGGGCAGCAGCACGGCGATCGCGTCCTCGTCGGGATCGAGCGCCTCTTCGGCGCACGCCACGGCGTGACCGAGGCCGAGCGGCTTCTCCTGGACCACGGACTCGACCTCGAGCAGCCCCTGGGCCTTGCGGACCTTGGCGAGGAGCTCGTACTTGCCCTTCTCCTCGAGCTTGGACTCGAGGACGAGGTCCTCGACGAAGTGCGCGACCACGCCGTCCTTACCCGGCGCTGTCACGATGAGAAGGCGTTCGGCGCCCGACTCCGCGGCTTCACCCGCCACGAGCTCGATGCCGGGCGTGTCGACCACCGGCAGGAGTTCCTTCGGAACCGTCTTGGTTGCGGGAAGGAACCGCGTCCCCATACCTGCTGCGGGGACAACCGCGGTCTTGAAATGCCGCGTGCCTCCGGTCGTACTGTTCGTCATAGACTCCCACCCTAAACTTCGGCCACCGAGGACGGTGGTTCGGCGATCGTAAGGCGCAGACATGCCCCCACCCCCGAAAGCGGTCTGGCGTGACCGCATTCTTACAGCTCGGCGCGAGCTGAGTGCTGCGAGGCGCAGAATCGAGGACACCGCGCTCGCCACGGTGGCCTCGACGCTGGCCCCGGCGGGGTCGATGGTGTGCGCATATGTGCCCGTGGGTTCGGAGCCCGGATCGATCGCGCTCCTCGACGCTCTGACCGAGGCCGGAACGACGGTGCTCGTCCCGGTGACCCGCACCGGCGAACCGTTGTCGTGGGCCCGCTACATGGGCGAGAAGACGCTGATGGCGGCCGATTTCGGGCTGCGCGAGCCGGGTGGTGAGATCTTCCCGCCCGAGGCGGTGGCGAAGGCTCACACGGTGCTCGTCCCGGCCCTGGCGGTGGACGCGCGGGGCGTGCGGCTCGGCCGCGGCGCCGGCTTCTACGACCGCACCTTGCACCTCGCCTCACCCGAGGCCGTGATCATCGCGGTGGTCCGCGATGAAGAGCTCGTCGACGAACTCCCCGAGGACCCCCACGACATCCGTATGGGATGGGCGCTGACACCCGGGAAAGGGCTGGTCCGGCTCGGTAGCGGCGACCGTGCGGAACAACACACTCCCTAGCGCTGTTGGCACTGTCGGCGGTAGAGTGCCAAAACTGCAGTACGACGAATACTGCGGTTCGACGAACTGGCGGAGGATCAACCGGTGCCCACCTACTCATATGCCTGCACGGCCTGCGACAACAAGTTCGACATCGTGCAGTCCTTCAGTGACGACTCCCTGACCGAATGCCCGCAGTGCGAGGGCAAGCTGCGCAAGCTCTTCAACTCGGTCGGCATCGTGTTCAAGGGCAGCGGCTTCTACCGCACCGACTCCCGCAGCGGCAGCACCGCGAGCGAATCCGCGTCGACGAGCTCGACCAGCTCCTCGTCGAGCGACAGCAGCTCGTCGTCGTCGAGCAGCACGTCCTCGGCTCCGGCGGCCGCCGCGAGCTGACCTCCGGACTCCTTTGTCCACAGGCGGTCGAGTCATCCACAGACCGCCGTCTCCGAGGGTTCATCGGGGCCGACAGAGCATCCCCACCTTCTAGGTTCGGGGCATGCCCGTCGGCCCTTTCTCGTTCCTCCAGCGTGAGCGCGCGCATCCGCACCACTCGCGCTCCTCTGCGGGTGCCTCGCTGCAGCCCACCTTCCCCGACCGGTTCGTCGAACTCCTCCGCCCCGGCTGGTCGCGCATCGTCCGGGCCCGCCGGATCGCGGCCGGACTCCTCGCCGTCCTCGCGGTGATCCTCGCGCTGCGCGGCGACCCCGACACCGATCGTGTGGGTGTCGTCGTCGCGGCTCACGATCTCGCGCCCGGGCACACCCTCACGGCCGACGACGTCGCTCACGTGGAGCGCGATCGGTCCACTGTGGTCGCCGGGACCCTGCACGACGTCGACGACGCCGTGGGCCACACTCTCGCCGGCCCTGTGCCGGCCGGTGAACCCCTCGTGGACACCCGCCTTCTCGGTCCTCGTCTCGCCGCAGTCGCCACCGGCTCCACCGAGGCCCGCGTAGTGCCCATCCGGCTCGCCGATGCCGGGGTGAGCGAACTGCTCCGTGAGGGCGACCGCGTCGATGTCCTGACGGTGACGGAGACCGAAGAGGGACCCCTGCCCGGCGCCCACGTCCTCGCTCGGGGTGCAGTGGTGGTGCTGGCCGAATCCGGCGGTTCGACGAGGGATCGGAACGAGCGGGTCGTGCTGGTCGCGCTGGAGCCCGAACCTGCCACGGCGGTCGCGGCGGCGTCACTCGTCAGTGCTCTGACCGTCACACTGCACTGAGCATCCGCTCGTTTCCCCAGCGCAATCGCCACCCGTAACCGACCTCGCGGTTTATCGTGTGAACGTCCGTGTGACCTACCTCATGTGCGCGGCTCCGGCGGACAGGCCGCGAAAAGGAGCACACCATGCTGAAGGGCTTCAAGGACTTCATACTCAGGGGCAACGTCCTCGATCTCGCCGTCGCGGTCGTGGTCGGTGCGGCATTCACCGCTATCGTCACCGCCTTCACCGCGAACATCATCGAGCCGCTCATCAGCGCGGTGGGCGGCGACAACGAGATGGGCTGGGGCTTCGAGATCGTGAGCGGCAACCCGGAGACCTTCGTGAACATCGGCGCGGTGATCTCCGCGATCATCAACTTCATCATCATCGCCGCGGTCGTGTACTTCGTGCTCATCGTCCCCGCCAACGCGGCGAAGAAGAAGTTCGTCACCGAACCGGAGGACAAGCAGGCCAGCGCCGAGGACCTGCTCATCCAGATCCGCGACATCCTCGAGGCACAGGCCGGCCAGGCTACTCAGGGCGCTCACGCCAAACCCAACCCGGGCATCGAGTAGGTGGTCGACGACGAAAAAGACCGGGCCCGCTCGAGATTCGAGCGAGCCCGGTCTTGTCGTGCTGTGTTCGGCCTGAGCCGGACGTCTACTTAGACGGTCCAGGGAGCGCCGTAGGTGGTGACGTTGTCGCCGTTGTCCGTGATGGCGCGGACGAACGGACGGACCTGGACGGCGCCGAGGACGCCGGAGGCGGTGCCGTGGACGTTGGAGAACTGAACGGTCTTGAAATCACCGTTGAAGTCCTTCTCAGCCACGATAAGCTCCTCGATGCCCGGAGCCGGGGTCAGCTCGAGCTCGGCGTAGGCCTGCGGGAGGATGTCGGTGACGTCGGCTCCGACCTCGCCGCCGGTGATATCGATGCCCAGCTCGACCTGCGGGGTCGAGTAAGTGACGCCGATGGCGCCGTCGATGCTGCCGGCCCATGCGAACTGGTAGCCGAACTGGAAGGTGGTGCCCTCGGCGTCGGCTGCGCCCTCACCGAGGAGGTTCACGGTGCCGCGGCCGTTGTGGAAGAACTCGCGGTTGAACGGGCTGCCACCGAGGGCCGGAACACCCTGGATGAAGGTGTCTTCCTGGGTCACGACGACCTCGAGGCCGTCGGAGACGATGCGGTTCTGGTCGTTGACCTCGGCCGAAGCGGCGCCCGAGGCACCGAGCACCAGACCGAGGACGGCGGCACCGGCGACGGTGGCGTTACGAGCGGCCTTGAAGCCACGCGACTTGATTCCCATGATTACTCCGTTTGTGGTGGTGGGGATTTCTTGCGGGATGGCGCGGAGCAGGACTAGAGGGTCCAGACCTGGCCGTAGGTGGTGACGTTGTCGCCGTTCTCGGTGATCACACGGACGAACGGACGGAGGGAGACCGGGCCGATGACGCCCGTCGCGGCACCGTGGATGTTGGCGATCTGGACTTCCTTGTAATCGCCGTCGAACTCACCCTCGGCAACCACGATTTCCTCGATACCCGGAGCGGGAGTCAGCTCGATGCCTGCGGTCGCCTGCGGGAGAATCCCGGACACGGTCGACTCGGTGTTGACGACGGTCTCGCCGCCACCCTCGATCTTCTGGTACGCCTTCTCGGTCACGAGGATTGCGCCTTCGGCGTCGGCGCCAACCGGCTCGCCCTTTTCGTTGACGTACTGCGCCTGACCGTCCTTGAGGACTGGAACATCGATCTCTTCGTAGGACGGCGTCGTCGTGGGGAAGAGACCCAACTCGACATCGGGACTGGTCCAGCTGAAACCGATTGCGCCGTCTACCGAAGCGCTCCACGCGACCTGGTAGCCGAACTGGAAGGTCGAACCCTCGAAGTCCGCCGCCTCGGGGCCGACGATGTTGGCGATGCCGCGGCCGTTGTGGAACCACTCACGGCTCAGCGGGCTGCCGCCGATCGGGGGCACACCGTTGATGAAGGTGTCCTCCTGCGTGACGATGACCTCGTGGCCGTTGGAGACGATCCGGTTCTGGTCGTTGACCTCGGCACCTGCGGCGCCGGCCGATCCGAGAACCAGACCGGCCACAGCAGCTGCTGCCACCGTGGCGTTGCGGGTGGCCCGGAAGCCACGTCGCGTCTGAATCTTCATGAATGCCTCATCCGTTCTCTGCGTGCCGGGTTGCGCACCGCGTCCGACAACAAGTGGTCGCCCTGTCGCCCGCGGGCCGCTGTCCACAGCGAACACACCGGCGGATCACCCGTCGGCGTGTCGGTACGTCCATCGTCCGCACGGTTTTGCTTTACCGATTCGTGACCGAGCCCAGGCCGTGAAGCCTGGGCTCGACCGGTTTGAACCTGAGAGGGAGTTTAGACCGTGACCATTCCTGGAGCAACGCCTAGCTTTCGTAACGCTCCGGTATAGGCGCGGTGCAGGCCACACGCCCAGCGATTCACCGAAGCGGGCAAACCGGACACTTTTCGGGGTGGAATATGTAACCCGGGATTACACGTACATGACCCGCCCACCGCCACATCAGCGCAGGTAGAAGCCACATATTCAGTGCACCCGGAGTGCAGGACGAAATGCCTTCTGTGACTGGAAACACAGATTCAAAAGATCGCGCGGACCAGATGGAGATGAACGGACCGTTGCGGCGACGTTTCGTTGCGGTCGACAACGGGTTGGAATCCGGTTGAGCGCAACACGACATCAGTGATACAGATCACCCACCGGAATGGTGCGGAGGCACCTGCCTGCGCAGCCATTCATCCGAGTCGCCACCGCCGGAGTCGTTCTCGCCGCGTTCGTCGCGTGTCGTCTCGGGAAGTACATCCCCGAAGATGCGCGCCAGCCGTGCCCGGTCGATCCGGGCACGGCTCTGCTGCTGCTCGCCGGTCACCTCGTCGTGCGAGGGATCACGGTCGTCGGACACGGCGTCGTCACTCCTCCATCCAGGACAACTCTTCGATGACGTGTGCGGCGAGAGGCAACAACGTCGCCATCCCGTCGCGGATGGCGGGACGCGACGACGCGAGGTTCACCACGAGCGTCGATCCGGAGACTCCCACGAGACCACGGGAGAGGCCGGCGTCGACGGCGCCCGACGCCAGGCCCGACGAACGCAGCGCCTCGGCGATGCCGCGGATCTCGTGATCGAGTACGTCCTCGGTCGCGTCGGGAGTCACATCGCGCGGGGTGACACCGGTGCCACCGACGGAGATCACCAGGTCGACGCCGCCGATCACTGCAGTATTGAGTGCATTTCGGATCTCGACCTCGTCGGCAGCGACCGTGACGACACCGTCGACGGCGAAGCCACCTTCGACGAGAAGCTCCGTGACGAGCGGACCCGCGGAGTCCGGACTGTCGCCGTGGGAGACGCGATCGTCGACGACGACGACGAGTGCGCGGCCTTTTCTGGGAGCTTCGAGTTCCATGAGGTCCACGGTAGTTTGCGGCTCGAAAGCATGCGGCTCTTGTACCGGAATGTGAGCTATGTCCATGTCGTTCCTCATCGTCCGGCCGAATCCGACGCAGTCACCACGTCGACTGTGGTCTCGTTGCCGTCGGGCGTCTTGTAGGTGATCTTCACGGTGTCCCCCGGCGCGCGGGAGCGGATCGCGGCGATGAGCGAGTCGCCGTCGGTCACGACCCGATCGTCGACCCGGACGATGATCGCGTTGTCGGGGATTCCGGCTCGGTCGGCCGGCCCGTCGGGCACGACCTCCACGACGCGCGCACCGTAGGCGTCGTCCCGGGACGGAACCTGGACACCGATGATCGCGTGCGTCGCCTTACCCGTGTCGACGAGTTCCTGCGCGACACGCCGGGCCTGTTCGACGGGGATCGCGAAACCGAGGCCGATCGAACCCGACTGTCCGCCGGCCGTGGCGATCGCGGTGTTGATGCCGACGAGGCGGCCTTCCATGTCGACCAGCGCACCGCCGGAGTTGCCGGGGTTGATCGCCGCGTCGGTCTGGATCGCGTCGATGACCGACGCCTGATTGGCGTTGTCCCCGCTCGTGGACACGGGCCGGTTGAGTGCGGACACGATGCCCGCCGTCACGGTGCTCTGCAGTCCGAGCGGTGATCCGACGGCCACGACCTCCTGGCCTACCGCGAGATTCTCCGAACTACCGAGTTCGATGGGAGTGAGATCGGTGCGCCCTTCGGTCCGGATGACAGCGATGTCCGACACCGCATCCGCACCGACGACCGTCGCCGGCGCGGTGGACCCGTCCGAGAAGAAGACCGTCAGTTGCGCCCCCTGACCTCCACCCGCCACGACGTGGTTGTTGGTGAGGATCAATCCGTCCGACGACAGGACCACGCCCGACCCTTCACCCGCGCCGGTGCGTCCTGCGACCTCGATCCGCACGACGCTCGGCACGACCTTGTCGGCGACGGCCTGCACGCTGCCCTCGGGGGCAGCGGCGACCGACTGGGTATCGGGCTTCGGAGCGTCGAGGGAGTTGACGACCGGTCCGGACGAATCGCGCACCGACCACGCGCCGACCGCGCCACCGATGCCGCCGCTCACCAGCGCGAGCGCGATGGCCCCCACGGCGAGGGCGGAGCGACCCGGCATCCGGCCGGATCCTGCGGTCGGTGGCGGAGGTGCCGACTGCTGGGGTGTGTGCGGGTAGGGGCCGGTGTATCCGCCGGGGCCGTACGGATGGGGTTGCGGTTGCGGTGCTCCCGCGCCGCGGGTGGGGTCCTCACTCATTCGTCACTTCACCTTCGTCCGCCGGGGCCACCGGACGCATACGGGTCGACGTCGGCGTGCGGTGGCCGATGATGCGGGGTGCGTCGAGCACCTCCGCGCTTCTTCGTCCAGCATGGACCGGGCAGCTGAGAGTCGCATCAGAACTACCCGCGATTCTGCTGTCGAATTCATTCGATCTCGGTGGGGTGTGTCTCTCCGTCGAGGGCCGGTGTGCCGGGCAGCACGATGCGGATCAGCGCGCCGCCCCGATTCGACCGTTCGACGGCGATCGTCCCGCCGTGCTTCGTGACCATCTGTCGCACGATGGCCAGTCCCAGACCGGATCCCGGCATCGACCGCGCGGTCGTCGCCCGGTAGAACCGTTCGAACACCAGTTCGCGTTCCTCCTCCGGGATCCCCGGGCCGGCGTCGTCGACGGTCAGCTCCATCAGACCGCTGGCGATCTGCCGCATGTTCACGACGACGTCTTCCCCCGCCGGGCTCCACTTGGCCGCGTTGTCGAGGACGTTGACCACGGCGCGGGTGAGTCCGGCCTGGTCGCCGAAGACGAACCACTGCTCGGTGGTGGCCCGGAACTCGATGTCGGTACGCCGTCGACGCGCACGTTCGAGACTGCGGTCCACCACCTCGGCGACGTCGACGACCTCGAAGACCGTCTCCGGCGCATCCTCACGAGCGAGGTCGACGAGATCGCCGACGAGCGTCGACAACTCCTCGATCTGGCCGATGACGTCGGCCCGCAGCTCGGCCATGTCCTCGTCGGGCAGGCTCGGTGCACCGGGACGGCTCGCGGCGATGAGCAGTTCCATGTTGGTGCGCAGCGAGGTCAGTGGTGTCTTCAGTTCGTGGCCGGCGTCGGCGACCAGCCGGCTCTGCCGTTCTCGCGACTCGGCGAGCGCACGCAGCATCATGTTGAAGCTCTCGGTGAGGCGGGCGAGCTCGTCGTGGCCGGTCACCCGGATGGGCCGCAGGTCGTCGGTGCGCGCGACCCGCTCGGCGGCGGCGGTGAGCCGGGCGACGGGACGCAGACCGGTGCGGCCGACGGTCGCGCCGACGGCGGCGGCGAGCACCACCCCGCACCCGCCGACGATGAACAGCACACTCGCCAGGCGGTTGAGGATCTCGACGGTGGGACGCAGTCGCTGCGCGATCACGACCGTGCTGCCGTCGGGCATGCGCTGGGCCAGTACGCGCTGCTGGGCGACGGTGCGCAGCGACGACTCCCGGTCGCCCTCGGCCACCGCCAGTTCGGGTTCGCCGATGGGCACCGACGAGCCCGGCGGCACGTACCTGCCGAGATCCGGGTAGATCAGGGCAACGCTGATGTCGGAGCTGTAGAGCTGGGCCCCACCGATGTAGCGCGGGTCGTAGGTGATGAGGGTGCTCGACTCGACGAGCGCGGCGGCCCGCGCCCGCAACTGGGTGTCGACCTCCGAGTACAACGCCCGCGAGACCACGGCGTAGGCCGCGATGGAGGTGACGGCGACGGCGAGCGCCACTGCGCCGGCCGCGAGAAGCGTGACGCGGATGCGCAGCGGCACCGAGCGGGTCAGGAGAAGAGGTGGTCGCATCAGGTCGCTCACGGCGGGGTCTCGCGCAGCACGTACCCGACGCCGCGCACCGTGTGGATCAGGCGCGGTTCCCCACCGGCCTCGGTCTTGCGTCGCAGATACCCCACGTAGACCTCGAGGGCGTTGCCGGAGGTCGGGAAGTCGTAACCCCACACCTCCTCGAGGATGCGGCTGCGCGTGAGGACCCTCCTCGGGTTTGCCATGAGCATCTCCATCAGGGAGAACTCGGTGCGGGTGAGGCTGATCGGCCGGTCGCCGCGAGTGACCTCGCGGGTCGCAGGGTCGAGGCTGAGGTCGGCGAACCGCAGCACCTCGTCGGCGGACGAGTCCGGGTCGGGCGCGGCACGACGCAGCAGCGCCCGCAGTCGCGCGAGCAGTTCCTCGAGCGCGAACGGTTTCGGCAGGTAGTCGTCGGCCCCCGCGTCGAGACCCGCGACCCGCTCCGAGACGGAGTCGCGCGCCGTGAGGACGAGGATCGGCAGGTCGTCGCCGGTGCTGCGGAGCCGGCGGCACACTTCGAGGCCGTCGACGCGCGGCATCATGACGTCGAGCACCATCGCATCCGGACGCGACGTCGCGACCTGTTCGAGGGCGTCCTGCCCGTCCGTCGCGAGGTCGACCGTGTATCCGTTGAAGCTCAGTGACCGGCGCAGCGACTCCCGCACTGCACGGTCGTCGTCGACCACCAGAATGCGCATGATCACCATTGTGGCCTGCGCCTACTGAGAGCGCGCTGAGAACCCGCGGTGGCCGGCGGGCTCTACGACTCAGTCGGTCCGCGGGTCGACCTCACCCCTGTGCACGGCCTCGACGAGCCTGCGGGGCACCTTCACGGTCGTTCCGTCGACCGTGATCGGCACGAGATCGGGGACCTTCGCCGTCCACTGCGACCGGCGGTGACGGGTGTTGGAGCGGGACTTCCTGCGTTTGGGGACTGCCATGTCGTTCTCCTTCGATGTCGGGACGTGCGGGATCAGGGTCGGCGCCGGCCGTACTTGCGTTCGAACTTCTCGACGCGACCGGCGGTGTCGAGCAGGCGGGCGGCGCCCGTCCAGAACGGATGCGAGTCGCTTGTGACGTCGACGACGATCAGCGGGTAGGTAAGGCCGTCCGACCAGACGGTCGTGCGTTCGGATGTCGCGGTGGAGCGGGTCAGGAAGGTGGCGCCGGTGTTGGCGTCCTGGAAGACCACGGGGTGGTAATCGGGATGCAGGCCTGATTTCATCGGTGTCCTTCTCTCTCGTTGTCGCGGCGGTCTGCCGGGAGGTCGTCACAAGGGTCTTCGTGGAATCGGCCGAAGGGGTCGCGCCAGGTCGGCCACAGATCGGGGCGGGCGAACTCGTCGTCTGTCACGACCGCCGCGCGCAGCGTGCGGTCGATGAGTTCCGAGTCGGCGTCGTGGACGAGGACGACGATGCTCGTGTCCCGGTCGCCGTAGCGTTCGTCCCAGCGCAGCGACGCCATCGCGCGGCGTTCCGCCGGGATCTCGCGCTGCTGATCGGGAGTCATCGACGCGAGCCATGGCCCCGCGTGAGCGACCCGCAGTCCTCCACCGGCTGATTCGACGAGCAGCGCATTGTCGGGTTGGGTGGCGACCCACAGTCGCCCGCGGGCGCGCACGACGCCGTCGAGCAGCACGTCGATCGCGTGGTGGAGACGTTCCGGATGGAACGGCCGGTCGGCGGAGAACTCGACGAGGCGGATTCCGCAGTCGTCGTCGAGAGGCGGTTGACCTCGTAGGAGAGGCGAGTGCGCCCCGTCGATCGCCCCCCGACGGGCGGTGGCGGGTATCTCCCGGAGGAGCCGCTCGACGTCCGGTTCCCCCGCCCACGCGATCGGCGCGTCCGGGGCGAGTCGGGTGAGCACCGCGTGCAGGCGCGCCTGCTGCCAGCCGTCCGCTCCGGGGAGCACCACCAGCGCATCGGCGAACTCGACCTGGCCGACGACGACCTGCGCCAGGGTGCGGTCGTCGTCGACACGCTCGTTCAGTTCGTCGTCGCCCGTCGCGTCCTCGAGCCAGGTTGCGGCGTCGAGGCAGGTCACGACGCCGTCCACCCGGACATCGAGGGACGCGGGTCCGTCGACACGACCGACGATCCCGCTCACCACGACATGTTCGACTGCCCAGCACAATGCCTCGGGTTCGAGTTGCGGGTCGAGGTGCAGCACGATCCGGTCGACGCTGCTGTAGTCGCGCATGCGGCGCAGAAGCGGCAGCAGATCCTCGCGCAGTGTGCAGGAGACGCACCCGTGCGCGAGTTCGAGGATCTCGGTGCGTTCATCCTCGACGGTGAGCACGGAGCGGCGGAGTACGCCCTGGTCGAGACCGGACAGGTCATGGTGGACGACCGCGGTGCCCGGACGCAGTAGTGACCGCGCGGCCTGCGCAGTCCGTCCGCGCCATCCGCAGACGATGACGAGCGGCGTCCTGATGTCCACAACATTCCTTTCGATAACGATTGTCATTAACGATATCAAAGCGTACAGTTGGCGACGCAGTTTGTCGAAAATGATTGTCGTTACCTACGAAAGGAGCCGACGTGTCGGCCACGTGCCAACTCACCGGACGGCGACCCGGTTTCGGGAGATCCGTATCGCACTCCCACGTCCGCACCAGCCGGCGGTGGAACCCGAACATCCAGCGCAGAACCTATTTCGTACCCTCGCTCGGACGCCGGGTCGCGCTGAACCTGTCCACCAAGGGCATCAAGATCGTCGACCGCGACGGCATCGAGAGCGTTGTCGCACGTCTGCGTGCCCGCGGGGAGAAGTTCTGATGGCAGCACGCAGCGAGATCCGGCCCGTCGTCAAGCTTCGCTCGACCGCCGGGACCGGCTACACCTACGTCACCCGGAAGAACCGCCGGAACGATCCCGACCGTCTCGTCCTGCGCAAGTACGACCCCGTGCTGCGCAGACACGTCGACTTCCGCGAGGAGAAGTAGTCGTGGCGAAGAAATCGAAGATCGCACGCAACGAGCAACGGAAGGCGATCGTGGCCCGGTACGCCGAGCGCCGCGCGGAACTGAAGGAGGTCGTGCGCCGACCGTCGTCCTCGCCCGAAGAGCGCAGCGAAGCCCAGCGGGCACTGCAGCGTCTACCCCGCGACGCCAGTCCGGTACGATTGCGCAATCGAGACGCTGCGGACGGCCGCCCGCGCGGCCACCTGCGAAAGTTCGGGCTCTCACGAGTGCGTGTGCGTGAACTCGCCCACCGCGGGGAACTACCCGGCGTCCACAAGTCGAGCTGGTGAGGAGCGAGATATGGCAGTCAAGCGAGGACCGTCGAAGAAGTCGCGTGCCGTAGAGGGACGCAAGCCCAAGAAGAACCCCCTCTTCGCGGCGAAGATCGAGTACGTCGACTACAAGGACGTCAATCTGCTCCGCACCTTCATCTCCGACCGCGGCAAGATCCGCAGCCGTCGCGTCACGGGCCTGACCCCGCAGCAGCAGCGTCAGGTGGCCGTCGCGGTGAAGAACGCCCGCGAGATGGCCTTGCTCCCCTACGTCAGCAGCAAGTAGGTCGTAGCTTCCGACGCCGCCTCTCCCCATCGGGAGGGGCGGCGTCGTCGTATGTGCACCCGAGACCGGTGTTGTTTTCGAAGATCGGCCGAGAATCACAAACAACACCGGTCTCGACGCTCGCTGCGGTCCGATGGCGGGACGACACTCCGGGGTCCTTAGACTAGGCAACCGTGTCGGGTGTGATCGCGGGGTTCAGTGTCATCTTCGTGATCATCGCCATCGGCTTCACGCTGGGGCGCCTGGGCACCCTCGGGCACGAGGCGCAGACGGTGCTCAGCCGGCTCGTCTTCTTCGTCGCCACCCCCGCGCTGCTGTTCGACGTGCTCGCGACGTCCGACCTGTCGGTGATCTTCTCGCCCAATCTCTACATCGCAGCGGCCACGGCGTTCGCCGTCGCGATCGTGCACTTCGTCGTCGCGAAGCTCTGGCTGCGACGTGCGGTTCCCGAGGCGACCATCGGCGCGCTGTGCGCCGGCTACGTCAACTCCGCGAACCTCGGCATCCCCATTGCGGTCTTCGTGCTCGGCGACGCGTCGTTCGTCGCGCCCCTGTTGTTGTTCCAGATCGTCGTGCTCTCCCCCATCGCGCTGACGATGCTCGACCTGTCGACGATGCGCGCCGGGGTCTCGCTCCTCGACACCCTGCTCGCGCCGTTCAAGAACCCCATCGTCCTGGCCGCCGCGGCCGGACTCGCCATCGCGATCAGCGAGTGGACGCCTCCCGAGGCGTTGCTGCAGCCGTTCCATCTGCTCGGCGGCGCGTCGGTGCCCGGTGCGCTGCTCGCGTTCGGATTGTCGCTGCAGGGCGTCCGGGTGCTCGAGAAGGGGACGAGCCCGCGCCGCGACATCGCGCTCGCCTCGGTGCTCAAGATCCTCGCCCAGCCGGTGCTCGCGTATCTGATGGGGCGTTTCGTGTTCGGCCTCGACGGCCATGCGCTGTTCGCCGTCGTGGTGGTCGCCGCGCTTCCCACCGCGCAGAACGTGTTCGTCTACGCGAGCGCTTACGGTCGCGGCACGGTGCTCGCCCGCGACGCCGCCCTCGTCACCACCCTCGCCTCCATCCCTGCGATCGGCGTGACCGCCGCCCTGCTGGCGTGATGAACACGCGACACGGGAATACCGTGGGAACCATGCGTTCCGTCGTCCGTGCTTGCCGGGGAATCACCGTCCTCGCGATGTGCCTGCTCATCGCGGCCTGCGGATCGAGTTCGGGTACACCGGACGTCCCCGCGCTGCCCGAGGAACCGGCTCCGGCAGGGGGGACGGCGTTCTCGGCGCGACCCGACATCGTCGATGCGCATCCGCTGACGATCCTGTCGTGGTCGCGGGTGAGCGACGACCGGATCGCCCTGCACTTCGAGACGGGCACCCCCGAGTGCTTCGGCGTCGACGCGACCGTCACCGAAACGGACGACACGGTGACGGTGACGCTCCTCGGCGGCACGCTGCCGGAGATGCAGGACCGCATGTGCATCATGGTCGCCGTCGTCGGCGCCCTCGAGGTCTCCTTGCAGTCGCCGCTCGGCGACCGGGTCGTGACCGCCGGCGCCTGACATATGCCGCATCCTCCGCGTCACTGGCTGCTGTATCTGTGCTTGTCCACGGCCCTGCTGCACGCGGCATTCCAGTCGATCCGTGTCCTGGTCTCCTACCGGATTCTCGCGCTGGGCGGTGACGCGACGACCATCGGTGCCGTCACCGCGCTCTACGCCATCGTTCCGCTGATCGCGGCGGTGCGGATGGGACGTGTCGTGGACCGCGGGCACACGACCGCCATTCTGCGTTCGGGCATCGTCGTCACCACGGTCGGTGCCGGGTTGATCGCTCTCAGTTCGGGATTGTTCGTGCTCGCCGCCGGCAACGTCGTGCTCGGTCTCGGACAGTTGCTCGTCACGGTGTCGGGGCAGGCATTCGTGTCGATCCTGTCGCCGCCGGGGCAACTGGATCGCGGGTTCGCCGGTCTCACGCTGGGTGTGTCGGTCGGTCAGGCCGTCGGTGTGCCCGTCGCCGGCGTGATCGCCGCGACCACCGGCGACGGCAACGGCTCCGTCGAGACCACTGGAGCGTTGCTGGTCATGACGGTGTTTTCGCTGCTCTCCCTGCCGCTGGTGCTGGGGCTCCGCGAGCCGCCCGGCTCCGGTCGCACCGCGGAGGACGGCGCGCCGCAGTCGATCCTGTCGATGCTCGCGACGAAGGGCATGAAGCCCGCAATGCTGTCGAGCCTGGTGGTCCTCGCCTCGGTCGACCTGGTCGTGGCCTACCTGCCGTTGCTCGGTGAGCAGTTCGGGTTCGGTGTGCTCCTGGTGTCGATCCTGCTCACCGCCCGCACCATGGCGTCGATCGTCTCGCGTGCTCTGCTGCCGTGGGCGTTGCGCCGGATTCCGCGCAGGTGGCTGCTCGTCTCCTCGACCGCCGGGACCATCGTGCCGGTCGCGCTGCTGCCGCTCGTGCCGAATCCCTGGGTCATCGGCGCGTTGCTCGCCGTGTGCGGAATGTTCTGGGGCGTCGGCCAACCCCTGACGATGACGTGGGTGGTCGAACTCGTCGCACCGGCCGACCGCGCGTCGGCGCTGGCGGTGCGATTGACCGGCAACCGTCTCGGGCAGGTCGCGGTACCCATGGTGGCCGGCGCGATCGCCGGGGTCGCCGGTGTCGCGTCGATCTTCTGGGTGACCGCCGCCCTGCTGTCCGCCGCCGCGACGACCACGTGGCGGTCGGTGCGCCACTGAGTTCCCGGGGCGCCTCGCGCCGAGTTCCTACGACCGCCGACGGGCCCGCACGTAGTCGGCGACGACCGCCGCCCCGAGACCGTCGACATCGGGCGCGACCACTCGTCCCCCGACGCGACGCGCCAGCACGTCGACGACCCGCGCGAGCCCCGGATCGCTGCCGAGCCGGAAGATCGTGACCTGGGCGCCGAGCCGCGCGATGTGGTCGAGTTCGCGCACCGTCAGCCCCAGAGTGCGTGCGCTCGGCGGGTAGTCGAAGGCCGCGAAGCCGTCCGGTTCGAGGTGAGCGGTGGGTTCACCATCGGTGACGACGAAGACCACCGGCTGCGCGTTGGGATGTCGACGCAGGTGACGACCCGCGAGCATCAGGGCGTGGTGCAGATTGGTGCCCTGCTCGTAGACGCCGTCGAGCCCGGCGAGTTCGGGCGCCGACACCACACGGGCGTGCCGGCCGAACGCGATGAGCTGCAGCGCATCCCCGCGGAAGCGCGTGGACACGAGATGGTTGAGCGCGAGGGCCGTGCGTTTCATCGGCACCCAGCGACCGTCCATGACCATCGAGAACGACGTGTCGACGAGCAGCGCGACCGCCGCCTGCGTCCGCTGCTCGGTCTCGATCACCTCGACGTCCTGCACCGACATCCGCACCGGCAGACCGGGACTGCGCAGGGTCGCGTTGGTGAGGGTCCGTACGACGTCCCACGGTTCGGTGTCGCCGAACTCCCATGCCTTCGACGCGCCGGTCGGTTCGCCGAGCACACCCGCCCGCCGCGACTCGCGTTGCCCGGTGCGCGACGAGATGCGGTTGACGACGTCGCGCAGCGCCGCTTCGCCGAGCCGGCGCATAGCCTTGGGCGACAGTCGCCACTGCCCGTCGGCACCGCGGTCGAAGAAGCCCTGCCGCTGCAGTTCTTTCTCGAGCTCGGCGAGGGTGCGTGCATCGGCCGCGGCCTCGGGTCCGAGATGACGGGCGAGCGCGTCGAGGTCGATGTCGTCGAGGGACGCCCCGGCGTACTGCTGCGACAGCTGCTCGGCGAGCTGGTCGAGTTCGGACAACTCCTGCAGCGCCGAGGTGGCCTCGCCGAGACCCATGCCCTGTTCGCCGCGCACCTGCTCGGAGCCGGTCCAGTCCTCGCCGGGACGCGCGGCCCGCAGGTGGCCGTCGAGACGGTCGAGCTGGCTCATCAGATCCGGGGATCCGAACGCCTGCTGTGCGAGAGCGTCGAGTTCGTCGCGTTGCTCGGGGGTGAGGGAGTTGCGCAGCCGCTGCGCCGCCGCGGCCCGCTGTGCGAGGGAGTCGAGCAGTTCCTCGACGTTCTGCGGGTTCTCCGGGAAGAACTCGCCGTGCTGGGCCATGAACTGCTCGAAGTCCTCCTCGGTGTCCTCACCGCGGGAGTGCTTGTCGAGCAGGTCGTTGAGGTCCTCGAGCATCTCCGAGATGCGTTGCCGGTCCTCGTCGGTGGCCCCCTCGAGCGCCTGCTTCATCCCGGAGAAGCGCTGGTCGAGCATCTCCCGGCCGAGCAGGTCGCGGATCTTCTCGTAATCCTGTCGGGCCTGCGCGCTGCGCCAGTCGTAGTCGGCGAGTTCCTGCACGGCCTGCGCCGTCGACGGCGGCAGTTCCTCGATCCGCATCTCGGCGAACCGCGCGTCGTCGTCGAGGGCCCTGGCCAGTTCTTTGCGTTCCTCGAGCACGGCGCGATCGAGAAGCTCGCGCACCTCCTGGAGGGTGCCGTCGAGGTTGGTGCGGTCGAGCAGCTGCCGTCGACGCCGATTCGCCTGCGCGGCAAGCTTGTCGAGGCCACGCATACCGTCGTGACCGCGGCGCAGCAACTCCCGCAGGGCGCGCTTGGGTGAGGCGCCGGCCATGACGTCGTCGCCGATCGCGGCGAGCGCGTCGCGCAGGTCCACCGGTGGGGCGAGCGGATCGCCCCCGGTATACGGACCGTAGCGGGCGGACCTGCTCATCGGGAGTACACCGCCGAGCCGTCGTCGCCGGTGTCCTTGGCGATGCGCCGTGCCAGATACAGACCTTCGAGGGCGAGTTCCACTGCCGCAGCGCGACTTCCGGTGTCGGTGGCACCGAGCCGTTCGGCGACGGCATCGAGCACAGGCAGTTCGGGGAGTTCGTCGAGCAGCACCTTCGCGGTGATCCGCTCACCGGTGACCACCGGCTCGCCCTGCTCGACGGCGGAGACGAGCGGCCCGAGATCGACGCCCGCGAGTCGCGAGCGGGCCGTTTCGGCCGTCGCGCGCCGGAGGAGATGATCGAGGACCTCGAATTCCCTTCCTTCCTCGCCGGATTCGAACTCGACCTTGCCTCGGAGCACCTCCACGACGGTGCCGAGATCGACGGGACGCGCGACCGGATCGTCCTCGCCGAGGACCGCACCGCGATGCAGGGCCGCGGCCGAGACGGTCTCGGCGCCGGCGACGGCGAACCGTGCAGAGACACCCGAACGCTGGTCGACGGACGTCGATTCGCGCAGCAGCCGGGTGAACCGTGCCAGGATCTCGAGCAGATAGTCGGGGACGCGGGCCTGCAGATGCGCCTCCTGCTCGATGACGGCGATCTCGTCCTCGAGTCGCGTCGGGTAGTGCGTGCGGATCTCCGCTCCGAAGCGGTCCTTGAGCGGAGTGATGATGCGGCCGCGATTCGTGTAGTCCTCGGGGTTCGCACTCGCCACGAGCAACACGTCGAGGGGCAGGCGCAACGTGTAACCGCGCACCTGGATGTCGCGTTCCTCCATGACGTTGAGCAGCGACACCTGGATGCGTTCGGCCAGGTCGGGCAGTTCGTTGACGGCGACGATGCCGCGGTGCGCGCGGGGCACGAGACCGAAGTGGATCGTCTCCGGATCACCGAGGCTGCGGCCCTCGGCGACCTTCACGGGGTCGACGTCGCCGACGAGGTCGGCGACCGAAGTGTCGGGCGTCGCGAGCTTCTCGGCGTACCGCTCGCTGCGGTGCCGCCACGCGACGGGCAGGTCGTCGCCGAGTTCGGCGGCCCGGCGGATCGACGCCGGGGTGATGGGCTCGTAGGGATGCTCGCCGAGCTCCGAACCGGCGATGACCGGGGTCCATTCGTCGAGCAGCAGCGGCAGGGTACGTAGCAGGCGGGTCTTGCCCTGACCGCGTTCGCCGAGCAGGACCACGTCGTGACCGGCGATGAGGGCGCGTTCGAGCTGCGGGACGACGGTGTCCTCGAAACCGAGGATGCCGGGCCACGGATCGGTACCGTCGCGCAGCGCAGCGAGCAGGTTGTGCCGGATCTCGTTCTTGACGGACCGTTGCACGTGGCCGGAGGCGCGGAGCTCGCCGACCGTGGAGGGGCGCGGTGTGGGTGACGTCACCTCACCCAAGGTACGACCGAACCGCCGTTTCGGCATCCGCGATCCCGCGACCGGTCCGCCTACACTCGCCGCATGGACACCTGGATCCTGGCGGCCCTGCTCGGGCTGGGGCTCGCGGCCGCCACCGGGCTGCGCACCTTCCTGCCGCTGCTGCTCCTGTCGGTCGCGGTCCACTTCGAACTCTTCGGGGTCGTCCTCAACGAATCGATGCAGTGGCTCGGGTCCACCTCGGCGCTCGTCGCCCTGACGATCGCCACCGCCGTGGAGGTCGTCGCCGACCTCGTGCCGCTCGTGGACAACGCACTGTCCGCCCTCGGCACGGTGACCCGGCCGGTCGCGGGTGCGCTTGCGGCGTGGGCGGCCTTCGCGAGTCTCGATCCCGCGATGGCGGCACTCGCGGGCATCGTCATCGGCGCCCCGACCGCCCTGGCGGTGAGCACGGCGCAGACGGGCACGCGGGTCGCGAGTACCGCGACCACCGCCGGTTTCGGCAACCCGGTGCTGTCGATCGTCGAGAGCGTCGCCTCGTTCGTCACGTCGCTGATCGCGCTGCTCGCTCCCCTGCTCGTCGTCCCGCTGCTGGCGCTGTTCGGATGGCTCGGCGTACGGGGCTACCGTCGGGTACGCCGGGCCCGTTCGTCACGCACGAAACCGACGCCACACCGCGGCGCCCTCGACACGGGCCGGTCCGGCGACTTCTGATAGACACATGACATGTCGGACACCGAGATCACCTTTTCCAGCGGCGACGTGACCCTGCACGGCAGCCTGCGGGTACCCGTCTCCATGAGGGGTCCGGTGCCCGCCGTGCTGCTGCTCGCCGGCAGCGGTCCCACCGACCGCAACGGCGACAGCGCACTGCTCCCCGGATCGATCGGCACCCTGCGGCATCTCGCCGACGTGCTCGAACGCAAGGGATTCGCGAGTCTGCGCTACGACAAGCTCGGCAGCGGTGTGACCGCGCTCGGCCCGTACAGCGTCGAGGACGTCGCCGATCTCGGTTTCTCGACCTTCATCGACGGCGCCGCCGACGCGCTCGCCTTCCTCGGTTCGCAGCGCGGGGTCGACCCGGCGCGGCTCTACGTCGTCGGGCACAGCGAGGGCGCGCTGATCGCGCTGTCGCTCGCCCAGGACAACGACTCGATCGCCGGACTCGGCCTGCTCGAACCGCTCGCCGTGCGCCTGCTCGACCTGCTGACCGCCCAGATCGACGCACAGCTCGACGCCGTCGTCGCCGCGGGACAACTTCCCGTCCAGATCGCCGATGAACTGCGGGTCGCGCTCACCGGCGCGGTCGAGTCGCTCCGCGCCGACGGCACCCTCAGCGACACTCTCCCCGAGCCGCTGCGCAACGCCGGGCTCGTCCCCACCAACGCGAAGGCACTCGCCGAGGAGGACGCGCTCGATCCGCGGATGCTCGCCGCACAGGTCGCCGGCGACCTGCCGGTGCTCACCGCGGTCTCGTCCAAGGACATCCAGGTGCGGGTCGAGGACGTCGACGCGCTCGACGCGGCACTCGTCCACACCCGTCTGACGTCGCTGCGCATGACGCGCACCAACCACGTGCTCAAGGACATCGGCGACCAGCAGTCGACGGGCGCCGACTACGTCGCCGACCTGCCCTTCTCCGACGAGTTCACGTCCGGTTTCGAGGCGTGGCTCGACAAGCTGAGGGGCTGATCGGCCCACCCCCACGCACGGACGACGCGGAAATAACAAATGTCCATTCCGCGTTGTTCGTGTATGGTCATCCGTTAACCAACTGGTTCACATGAGAAAGGTACGGTCCGATGCGATACAAGCACATGTACGTAGCCGGTTGTTCCGTACCGTTTTCTCACTTCTTCTTCCACTTCGCGGCGGAGCGATCCCGAGAATAGAAGTCACACGACGACTCGTTCTCGGGCACTCGGGGCACATACGCCCCGGGTGCCCTTTCTCTATCCCCGACCGCGACCCGTACAAGATCACCTCGACAGGAGAAACACCATGAAACTGAGAATCGAATCCGGCGGCACCGTGTCGACCGAACTGCCCGACGACCTCACCGGTCACGCCATCACCATCGACCTGAGCCGGGTCGGCGGTACCGAGAGCGGCGCCGCCTCCGCGGATCTCATCCGCGAGCTGCTCGACCGCGGCGCTGCCAAGCTCGTCATCTCCGAGGGGCGCGGCAAGCGCACCGTCGAACCCACCGCGCACGACAACGGCACCCACGCGCACGCCGCCTGAGCGACGATGCGCGTGGGTGCCGCGCGTGTGTGTTCGTGACTAGTGCGCGAAGTGCCGCGCGCCGGTGAGGTACAGCGTCACGCCGGCCTCGCGAGCGGCCTCGATGACCTCGTTGTCGCGCACCGAGCCACCCGGCTGCACGATCGCCTTCACGCCGGCCTCGGTCAGCACCTGTAGACCGTCGGCGAACGGGAAGAAGGCATCCGACGCGGCCACCGACCCGGCGACGCGATCACCCGCACGGGTGACGGCGAGTCGCGCCGAGTCGACGCGGTTGACCTGACCCATGCCGACACCGACGGTCGCGCCGCCCGAGGCCAGCAGGATCGCGTTGGACTTCACTGCACGGCATGCGCGCCAGGCGAATTCGAGATCGCGCAGCGTGGCCTCGTCGGCTGCCTCGCCGCACGCGAGCTGCCAGTTGGTGGTGGAGTCGCCGTCCGCGGTGAGCACGTCGCGCTCCTGCAGGAGCAGCCCGCCGGAGATCTGACGGATCTCGACCGGAGCCGACTTCGGCGAATCGGCGCGCAGGATGCGGATGTTCTTCTTGCGGGAGAGCACGTCGACGGCACCGTCGGCGTACGACGGGGCGATGATCACCTCGGTGAAGATCTCGGCGACCTGCTCGGCCATCTCGACGCTCACCTCACGGTTGGCGGCGATGACGCCACCGAAGGCCGAGACCGGATCGCACTCGTGCGCGTTGCGGTGCGCGGTGGCGATGTCGTCGGCGATCGCGATGCCACACGGATTGGCGTGCTTGATGATCGCGACGCACGGCTCGCTGTGGTCGTGCGCGGCGCGCCAGGCGGCGTCGGCGTCCTGGTAGTTGTTGTAGGACATCTCCTTGCCGTGGAACTGCTCGGCCTGCGCGAGCCCCGGCTCACCGGCCTCGTTCACGTACAGGGCCGCGGCCTGGTGCGGGTTCTCGCCGTAGCGAAGGACATTCGCGCGGGTCCAGGTAGCGCCGGTCCACGCCGGGAACTGCGACTCGTCGCCCTCGGGCGCCGCGTAATCGCTGTTCATCCAGCTCGCCACCGCGACGTCGTAGGCGGCGGTGTGCTGGAACGCCTGCGCGGCAAGACGCTTTCGCTGCTCGAGGGTGAAACCGCCACCCTCGACGGCGGCGAGCACGTCACCGTAGGCGGCCGGGTCGACGACGACTGCGACCGACGGGTGGTTCTTCGCCGCGGCACGCACCATCGACGGGCCACCGATGTCGATCTGCTCGACGCACTCGTCGGGGCTCGCACCCGAGGCGACCGTCTGCGTGAACGGGTAGAGGTTCACGACGACGAGTTCGAACGCCTCGATGCCCAGATCGGCGATCTGATCGAGGTGGTCCTGCTTGCGGGTGTCGGCGAGGATGCCGGCGTGCACGCGCGGGTGCAGGGTCTTCACCCGGCCCTCGAGGCACTCGGGGAAGCCGGTCAGTTCCTCGACCTTCGTCACCGGCACGCCTGCGTCGGCGATGGTCTTGGCCGTGGAGCCGGTCGAGACCAGCTCGACACCTGCCGCGTGGAGCCCTGTCGCCAGCTCCACCAGCCCGCTCTTGTCGTACACGCTGACCAGCGCGCGGCGCACAGTCTTACGTTCGGTCACCGGGGATCACGGCCTTTCGTCCATCGGAAACAACTCCACGGGTGGCGACGGCGGCGACCATCTCGGCCAGCAGCCGCCGCTCCACAACCTTGATGCGCTCGTGCAGGGTGTCCTCGTCGTCGTCGTCGAGCACCTGCACGGCTTCCTGCGCGAGGATCGGTCCGGTGTCGACTCCCCCGTCGACGAGATGCACCGTCGAACCGGTGACCTTGACGCCGTAGGCCAGGGCGTCGGCGACGGCGTGCGCGCCGGGGAACGACGGCAGCAGCGCGGGATGAGTGTTGATGATGCGGCCGGCGAACCGTTCCAGGAACGCCGAACCCAGGATCTTCATGAAGCCTGCGGACACCACGAGGTCGGGTTCGTGGGCGGCGACCGCGTCGGTCAGCGCGCGGTCCCACGCGGTGCGGTCCTCGAAGTCGCGCAACGCGACGCGGAACGAGGGGATCCCCTCGTCGGCGGCGTGCCCTTCGGCGGGGCATTCGCGGTCGACACCGACAGCGACGACTGTCGCGGGATATCCGTCGGTCCGGGTGGCGTCGAGCAGCGAACGCAAGAGGCTGCCCGTGCCCGAAGCGAGGACGACGAGCCGCGCCGGCGCGGTGGGCGGCAGCTGGTCACGCGAGGCAGTCAGGGTCCACTCCTGTGAAGTCGAGGTGGGTCGGCCGATCGACCGGCCGTAGGAGAGCCTAGTCGGCACCCTTTTCGGCCTTGTTCGCGACCTCCTCGGCGGGCTCGTCGTCGTCCTCGGCGTCATCCTCGTCGACGACCTCGACCACCTCGGCGTCGATGACGTCGTCGGCGTCCGCATCCTCTTCGAGGCTCTCCGCGTCGTCCTCGGCAGCCTCGTCCTCGTCGACTGCGGCGGCTTCGTCCTCGTCGGCTTCTGCCACCTCGCGCTCGGCGGCGGTGGTGTCCTCTGCCACAGGAGCTTCGAGTGCCGAGGTCTCGTTCTCGGCCGCCTCGAGTTCTCTGTCGGCTCCTGCATCAGCGGCGTCGTCGGCCTCGGCCGCGTCCGTCGCATCCTCCGAGGTCTCCTCGTCCACCTCGGTGTCGGCGCGCAGTGCCACCGCGGCCAATCGTCCTTCGCGCCACACGAGCAGCTGCGCCGTGATGATGCCGAGCAGGCCCGACCAGGCGAAGACGAGGATGCCGGCGAGCCACCAGTTGGCGCCGACCGTGCCGAAGACGCCGAGCGGGCCGCCCGCAACCCAGGTCGCCAGCGCCGTGACGAGTCCGGCGCCCGCTGCGGCAGCGAGCACCGTCCATGAAGCGTCGGCGCTGCCCACCGGGGCACCGTCGGCCTTCGCCTGCAGGGTTCGCTGCGCGGCGAAACGTCCGAGCAGCGCACCGACCGTCGCCGGAACGGCCAGCAGCACCGGCCAGAACGCTGCGGCCGGACCCGAGGGGACCGCCGCGAGCACCGGCAGCGCCGGGAGGTCACCGCCCGTCGCCTCGAACAGGCTCAGGTGGATGTCGCCGACGTGCACGGTGCTGCCCGCCAGAACGGCCGCGGCACCGATGATGACGTTGGGCAGGTACAGGATCGACATCACCGTCAGCCCCAGCACGCCGGTCCAGTGATCCCCGCGCGCGAGCAGTTCACCGACGACGTTCCACGACCACAACAGTCCGGCGACGACCGCCACCCCACCGAGGGCGAACATCCCCAGCAGCACCCGCAGTGCCGGACGGAAGGCGAGCACGAGCCAATCGGGAGCCGAGTAGTAGCGCACCAGCGGCTTCCACACACGGGAGCCGATACCGATGAGAGCCGCGGCCAGGTAGATGGCGGTGACCCACGCGAGCGCGGCAGCTGCATTCGGAGGCGTCACCGGCAGCACGCTCGCCGCATCCTGCAGCACGATCAGCGACGCCGCGGTCACCAGTAGCGGGCCGGCGAGGACGGCGACGGTGATGCGCGAGACATCCTGACGGTCGAGGGCGTACCCACTGTTCTCGACGAGCGCGTCGGCCGCGGACGCACACCCGCGCGCCGCCTGCCACACCAGGACCGCGGTGGGCAGCAGCGGCAGCACACCGAGCGACGTGCCGTCGATCGTGAGCGTCACCTGGTGCAGTGCGAGCCACGTGCCGGCGATCGCAGCGTAGATGCCGGTGAGGTCGCTGTTGGCGACGACCATCGTCGTCACGACGATGGTGGCCACGACGGCGAGCGTCACCGCCGGAACGCGGGCCGCGGTGCCGAGCAGGATGCGAAACCGCTCCGGGTCCAGGCTGTCGTCGTCGGTTGGAACGTGCCGGGTGGACCGGCCGAGCGTCGAAGTCATCGGTTCGAGAGTGTCACCGACACGGCGATCGTGGTGTCAGGCGCGCCGATCACCGCTGGTCGTCCGGTGCGCGGAAGGCCTGCGTGGCGTCCTGGTCGCCGGTCGCAGTGGTCCCGGTCTCCTCGCGACGTTCCGTGCCCGTCGTGTCGTCATCGGACACTGTGCCGTCCGCCCGGGTGGCTGGGCCGTCCGCCCGGGTGTCGGTGTGGTCCGTCGAGTCCTGAGCGCCGTGCGGTTCCTGGACCGGGTACTGCTGGGTCGGCTGCGCACCCGTGTACTGCTGGCCGGCGCCGTACTGCTGGGCACCGGAATACTGTGCTCCCCCGCCGTACTGCTGAGCGCCCGGGAACTGCTGAGCGCCCGGGAACTGCTGGGAACCGGGGAACTGCTGGGCTCCGCTGTACTGCTGCCCGCCGTACCGCTGGGCGTCCGGATACTGCTGGGAACCGCCGTACTGCTGCGACCCCGAATACTGCTGCGCGCCGGAGTACTCCCCCGACGTCTGCTGTCCGGGATACGCCTGGTGTCCGGGATGCGGCGCACCGAACTGGGACTGCCCGACGGCTCCCTGCTGCGAGCCGTAGGGCTGGCCGTATCCCTGCGGACCGTAAATCTGCGGCGAACCGGAGCCCTGGGGCTGACCTGTTCCCGCACCGGTCCCGAATCCCTGGTACTGCCCGGCGCTCTGCGGCGACCCGAAGGAACTCCGCTCACCCGACCGGCCGGACACGAGGATGCCGAGGCCGAACAGCAATGCGACGAGCGCCAGCGCGAACTGCAGGAAACCGAGGACGAGGATCGTCACGCCGCCCCACGCGATCCCGGTGTCCTCGGGCAGATGGAAGAGCTGGAACAGGGATGTCACGAAACCGACGCCCGACGCCGCGACGGCCACCGCACGCAGGTCCTGGCCGGGGAGCAGCGACAGCGCCGCGCTCACACCGCCGAAGAGCAGGAAGGCCAGCGGCACGACGGCGAAGCCGAAATCGAAGGACGTGAGCGCCACCTGCGAGCCGAAGGTGATGTTCACGAAGGGCGTGAGGCCGAGGAGGAAGTTCACGGCACCGAGCACGGCCACCGCGAGTGGCAGCAACAACGGCACCACCTTGCTCTGGGCGGATGCGCCTGCGGGGAATGTCATCGATTCTCCTGCCGTCGATCGGTGTGTGTCGGTCACTCGTCCTGCAGTCAACAGCCTAGGGACTACCCGAGAGAATGGGGTCCATGCCGCACACTCTCGCCCCGGGCCCCGACGTCGTGGTCGAGACGGAGGTGAAGCACTCGCGTTTCCTCGCCGCGGTTCGTCGTGTCGACACGGCCGACGCCGCGCTCGCCTTCGTCGACGAACAACGCCGACTGTATCCCGATGCCCGACATCACTGCTGGGCGTTCGTGGTGGGTGACGACCCGTCGGCGCGTGCCGAGCGGTCGAGCGACGACGGGGAGCCGGGCGGCACGGCCGGCATCCCGATGCTGCAGGTCCTGCACCACCGGGATCTGGTGAACGTCGCGGTGGTGGTAACCCGATGGTTCGGAGGGATCAAGCTCGGCGCGGGCGGGCTGGTGCGCGCGTACTCGGGTGCGGTCGCGACGGCCTTGGACGAGGCGCCCCTCGTCGAGCGCAGGCAGCAGGAGAAGTTCACCCTCGCGATCGATCACGGCGAAGCAGGTCGCGTGGAGGCGGAACTGCGCGGCCGCGGGGTCGCAGTGCTCGACGCGGCCTATGCGGACCGGGTGGTCCTCACCGTCGCGGGGCGCGAGCGGAGCGAACTGGAGGGCTGGGTGGCGTCACTGACGTCCGGGGCGGGCGAACTCGAACCCGCGGGAGTCGACTGGATCGACTCCTGAAACGGCGCGTGCGCGCCTCCCGATGGCGGAACGCCACCGGAAGGCGCGCACGGAAGGCGACGCTGCTGTCAGAGCGACTGCAGGATCTCGCGAGCGAGCGCAGCGGTCTCGGACGGCGTCTTGCCGACCTTCACGCCGGCCGCCTCGAGAGCGTCCTTCTTGGCCTGAGCGGTGCCCGAGGAGCCCGAGACGATGGCGCCGGCGTGGCCCATGGTCTTGCCCTCGGGAGCGGTGAAGCCTGCGACGTAGCCGACGACGGGCTTGGTCACGTTGGCCTTGATGTAATCGGCCGCGCGCTCCTCGGCGTCGCCGCCGATCTCGCCGATCATGACGATGACCTTGGTCTCCGGGTCCTTCTCGAACGCCTCGATGGCATCGATGTGGGTGGTGCCGATGACCGGGTCGCCGCCGATGCCGATGGCGGTCGAGAAGCCGTACTCGCGCAGCTCGAACATCATCTGGTAGGTCAGGGTGCCCGACTTCGAGACGAGGCCGACCGGACCCTTGCCGGCGATGTTCGCCGGGGTGATGCCGACGAGCGCCTCACCCGGGGTGATGATGCCGGGGCAGTTGGGGCCGATGATGCGGGTCTTGTTGCCCTTCTGGACGTTGTACGCCCAAGCGTAGGCGGAGTCCTGCACCGGGATGCCCTCGGTGATGACCACGAGCAGCGGGATCTCCGCGTCGATGGCCTCGACGATGGCGTCCTTCGAGAAGGCCGGGGGAACGAACGCGATCGAGACATCGGCGCCGGTCTCCTTCATGGCCTCGGCGACGGAGCCGAAGACGGGGAGCTCGACCGGGTTGCCGTCCTTGTCGGTGTGCGAGACCGTCGTGCCGGCCTTGCGGGCGTTCACGCCGCCGACGACCTGGGTGCCGGCCTTGAGCATGAGCGCGGTGTGCTTGGTGCCCTCGCCGCCGGTGATGCCCTGGACGATGACCTTGGAATCCTTGGTAAGGAAGATTGCCATTGTTCTGTGTGTCCCTTTACTTCGCTGCGAAGGCGAGTTCGGCCGCCTTGTCGGCAGCCTCGTCCATGGTGGCGACGACCGTGACCAGCGGGTGGTTGGCCTCGGCGAGGATGCGGCGACCTTCGTCGACGTTGTTGCCGTCGAGGCGGACGACCAGCGGCTTGTTGGCCTCGTCGCCGAGGATCTCGAGGGCCTTGACGATGCCGTTCGCGACCGCGTCGCACGCGGTGATGCCACCGAAGACGTTGACGAACACGCTCTTGACCTGAGCGTCGTTCAGGATGACGTCGAGACCGGCAGCCATGACGGCCGCAGAGGCGCCGCCACCGATGTCGAGGAAGTTGGCGGGCTTGACGCCGCCGTGCTTCTCGCCTGCGTAGGCGACGACGTCGAGGGTCGACATGACCAGGCCGGCGCCGTTACCGATGATTCCGACCTCGCCGTCGAGCTTGACGTAGTTGAGGTCGTTCTCCTTGGCCTTGAGCTCGAGGGGATCCGTGGCGTCCTTGTCCTCGAACTCGGCGTGGCCGGGCTGACGGAAGTCGGCGTTGGCATCCAGGGTGACCTTGCCGTCGAGGGCGAGGATCTGGTCGTCCGGGGTACGGACGAGGGGGTTGACCTCCACGAGAAGAGCGTCTTCCTTGACGAAGACCTCCCACAGCTTCTGGATGGTCACGGCTGCGGCGTCGAGGACCTCGGCGGGCAGGTGGCCCTTCTCGGCGATCTCGCGCGCGAACGCGAGGTCGACACCCTTGACGGCGTCGACGGGGACCTTGGCGAGGCGCTCCGGCTTGGTGGCGGCGACCTCTTCGATCTCCATGCCGCCCTCGACCGAGCACATCGCCAGGTAGGTGCGGTTGGTGCGGTCGAGCAGGAAGGAGATGTAGTACTCCTCCGCGATGTCGCTGGCCTCGGCGACCAGGAGCTTCTTGACGATGTGACCCTTGATGTCGAGCCCGAGGATGTTCTCGGCGTGGGTCTGCGCGTCGTCCGCGGTGGCGGCGTACTTCACGCCACCGGCCTTGCCGCGGCCGCCGACCTTGACCTGGGCCTTGACCATGACCGGCTTGCCGATTTCCTCCGCGATCTCGCGGGCACCGGCGACAGTGTCGGTAACACGGCCGGCCGACGTCGGCACGTCATGCTTGGCGAAGAGTTCCTTCGCCTGATATTCGAAGAGATCCATCTGCTCACCGTCTCGTCTGCGTTCACGCCCGCTCCGGGGTATCGAGCGGGTCGTTTCGGACTCTAGTTTCTCGGCCGGGCCGCGGATCACTCGCGGCAGTCCCATGTGGCACAGGTCACGCGCGCGTAGGTCCGGGAACGACTTCACAGTTCCCCTCCCGGGACGTGGCGGGCGCCACGTTCGAGCGGAGCACTCGGTTCAGAATGACAGGTACCCACTCGCTCCCCGACACCGGATCCCATGCTGCCGCGATGCAACAGACTCGTGACGTGTCGGAAAACAGTGTTTGGAGCTCTGGCCGCTGGGGCATGTCCCAATTTGCCCCGGTTTGCACTGTGATGCCACTCACATAACGTCCGCCGGACGAACTACGGCTTGCCACCCCCGCGATCACTTCGTTACCGTCGCCTGGTCGAAGTAACGATGAGGTCACGAACGGAGGATGGCGATGCGCTCTGGTAACCCGAGTGCCGAGAGCCGAACCCGCCGTCCCGAATCGGCACCCGAAGACTGGAATGCCTGGGAAGCCGCCACGATGGACTTCCGCAACACCGGCCCCGGTTCCGAGCCCACCTACTACTCCGACTCCTTCGGCCACGCCGTCCGCGACGACCGCTTCGCGCAGGATCGTCGCGACGAGAGCACCGACGTCACCGCTCCCGCATCCCGCGGTGGAGCCCATCGACTTCCCACTCCCCCCACTGCCCTCAAGGGCCGCGCCGCAGTCTTCGCGGTCGCCGCAGGCGCCGTGGTCGCCGCGGGCCAGGCCGCAGCCAATGGTGGTCCGGGACAGAACACCGAGCACTCCGAGGTCGCTCTCGCCGCCGGCGAAGCCGATTCCTCGATCATCACGGCCACCGCAGTGCCGCAGGCCGCACAGTTCGCGCCGAGCGCCGACGCCGAGCCGTCGCAGGCCCCGCAGGTGCTCAACATCGCCGACCCGAACGACCTGTCGCAGTTCTCGAATCTCCTGGCCAAGGGCCAGCGATTCAGCGAGGAACGCGCTGCGCGCGAGGCCGCGGCCCGTCGCCCGCTGTTCGTCCTCCCCGCCGCGGGGTCGTTCACCTCGAACTTCGGCGCACGCTGGGGCACCCTCCACGCCGGCGTCGACATCGCAGGCCCCATCGGCACCCCGATCCTCGCGGTCGCCGACGGTGAGGTCATCGATTCCGGCCCGGCTTCCGGCTTCGGCATGTGGGTCCGCCTCCTCCACGCCGACGGCACCATCACCGTGTACGGGCACATCGACCAGTCCCTGGTGACCGTGGGTCAACACGTCATGGCCGGCGACCAGATCGCCACCATGGGCAACCGCGGCTTCTCCACCGGCCCGCACCTGCACTTCGAGGTGCACCTCAACGGCGTCGACAAGATCGATCCCGTCCCGTGGCTCGCCACCCGGGGTATCGCCCTCGGCATCCAGCGCGACTGACCGACCTCGCCGCCGTACGTTCGGCGTGCGTCCCGTTCCGCCCTCTTTCCCGCTTCGGCGCGGACCCGTTCTTTCGTGCGAATCCGCGCCTGACACAGGCTTTCAGGGCATCACAGTTTGATCATCGGCACACCGCCGACGAGCATCAACCGCACCTTGCCGGCACTGCCGAAGTCGATCACGACGGTGGCCGTGGGGCCCGAGCCCCGAGTTTCGAGAACCGTTCCGAGACCGTACTTGTCATGGCTGACGCGGTCGCCGACGTCGAGCACCAAGTGATTGTTGCGTCCGCGCGCCGCACCGAAACTCGGTGTTCCCGAGGATCCGCGCCGCTCGCCCGCACCGAACCGTGAACCGGTGCCCGAGCCGATCGTCTGACCACGGGCGGGCGTGGGCTCGAGGCGTCGCCAGTCGATGAGGTGCTGCGGAATCTCTTGCAGGAAACGAGACTCCGGATTGGTGAGCGGCTGCCCCCAGGACGAACGCAACACGGCCCGCGTGAGATAAAGACGACGCCGGGCGCGCGTGATGCCGACATACGCGAGTCGCCGTTCCTCGGACAGCTCGGCCGGATCGCCGAGGGCACGCATGTGCGGGAACTGGCCGTCCTCCCAACCGGTGACGAACACAACCGGGAACTCGAGGCCCTTCGCGGTGTGCAACGTCATCAGCGTGACCACACCGGCCTCGTTCTCCGGGATCTGGTCGGCGTCGGCGACGAGCGAGACCTTCTCGAGGAACGCCGCGAGCGATCCTGGTTCGGGATCCCCCTCTTCACGTTCGTCGTCGACGATCCCGGCCGCGTTACGGACGTCGGCACTGAATTCCCTTGCCACGCTGACGAGTTCGTGGAGGTTGTCGAGACGGGCGCCGTCCTGCGGGTCGTCGCTCGCCGACAACTCGGCGCTGTATCCGGTGCGATCGAGGATCGCCTCGACGACGTCGCCGATGTCCACCATGTCGTTGCCGTCGGCGTCGCTCGCGACGAGCATCGCCCGCAGGCCGTCCATCATCTCGACGAAACCGGCGATCGCCTTCTGCGCCCGCGTGTTCAGCAGCGCGACCTTGCCGGCCGCGGCGTCGGCGAGGGCCTGCCCGAAGCTCACACCGAGCCGCTCGGCGTGCACCGCCACGCACGCCTCGGCACGATCGCCGATACCGCGGCGAGGGGTGTTGAGGATGCGGCGCAGGCTCACCGTGTCGTCGGGGTTGTCGAGCACCTTCAGGTACGCAACGACGTCGCGCACCTCCTTGCGCTCGTAGAACCGCACACCGCCGACGACCTTGTAGGGCACACCGTGCCGGATGAAGACGTCCTCGAACGCGCGGGAGGCATTGTTGGTGCGGTAGAACACCGCGATGTCGGAGTAGGTGGTGTCGCCGCCGTCGACGAGCCGGTCGATCTCGGCGGCGACGAACCGCGCCTCGTCGTGCTCGTTGTCGGCGACGTAGCCGGTGATGAGTTCGCCCTCACCCGAATCGGTCCACAGCCGCTTCTCGCGGCGACCCGTGTTCTTGGAGATGACGGAATTGGCCGCCGACAAGATGTTCTGGGTGGAGCGGTAATTCTGTTCGAGCAGGATCGTGCGCGCCTGCGGATAGTCGCGCTCGAACTCCTCGATGTTGCGGATCGTGGCGCCGCGGAAGGCGTAGATCGACTGGTCGGCGTCGCCCACCACGCACAGTTCGCTCGGGGGGACGGCGGATTCCTCCTCCGGATCGCCCACGAGGGTGCGCACCAGCACGTACTGCGCGTGGTTGGTGTCCTGGTACTCGTCGACCAGGACGTGACGGAACCGGCGCCGGTAGTACTCGGCGACCTGCGGATGAGCCTGCAGCAGCGCCACCGTCTCGCCGATGAGGTCGTCGAAGTCGAAGGCGTTCGCCGTGCGCAGGCGCTGCTGGTAGTGCGCGTAGACCCGAGCGACGACGCGGGTGAGTTCGGTGGCCGCCGAATCGGTCTCCGCCTCGTGGGCGGCTTCTTCCGGCCCGATCAATTCGTTCTTCAGGTTCGAGATCTGTGTGGACAGCAGCCGGGCGGAGTACTTCTTGCTGTCGAGTTCGAGATCCTTCGCGATCATCGTGAGCAGACGACGGGAATCGTCGGCGTCGTAGATCGTGAAATTCGAATTCATGCCCTGCAGCAGACCCGCCTGCGCGCGCAGGATCCGGACGCAGCTCGAGTGGAAGGTCGAGACCCACATCGCATTCGCGCGCGGCCCCACCAGAGCCGCCACCCGCTCGCGCATCTCGGCGGCGGCCTTGTTGGTGAACGTGATGGCGAGCACCTGACCAGGGACGACGCCGCGCTCGGCCAGCAGATAGGCGATGCGACGCGTGAGCACCGCAGTCTTGCCGGAGCCCGCGCCCGCGACGATCAGCAGCGGGGCTCCTTCGTGCGTGACCGCTTCCCGCTGCTGCGGATTGAGCCCTTCGAGAAGAGCATCGGATCCGGGGCGGGAGTTTGCGAGCGCGACGGGAGTGTTCATCGTTTCACCAAACTACCGGACCGTTCGGACAACGGATCCGGACCACACAGTCGATCAAGCCGAGTGGCAGGGCCTACATGGTGAGTGGCAAACTGGAGACCATGTCTTCTGTCCTTTGCAGGCTCGGATCGAGTTCCGGTTGTCGCTGTCGATTCCCGACTGCCGGCCCGACCCGATACCGGTAACAGCCGCTCCCATACGGGCGATCCTTCAGAGCAGATGCGAGGAGACGACATGAGCACGCACATCGATTCTTCCCTTTCCGGCGAGCCGGACCAGGCGAACGCCGGAACACCGGCCGCGACCGACGACACCGCAGTGCCCACCGAGGCCGAGATCGAGGAGCTCCGCAAGGAGATCGATCGTCTCGACGCCGAGATCCTGGCCGCGGTCAAGCGCCGCACCGAGGTCTCCCGCATGATCGGGCGTACCCGCATGGCGTCCGGCGGTACCCGTCTCGTGCACAGCCGCGAGATGAAGGTCCTCGAGCGGTTCAGCGAGTTGGGCCAGGAAGGCCACACCCTGGCGATGCTGCTGCTCCGCCTCGGGCGTGGCCGCCTGGGCCACTAACGGCGAGGCCGTCCGCGTCACTGACGGCGAGGCCGTCCGCGTCACTGACGGCGTGGCCGTCCGCGTCACTGACGGCGAGGCCGTCCGCGTCACTGACGGCGAGGCCGTCCGCGTCACTGACGGCGTGGCCGTCCGCGTCACTGACGGCGAGGCCGTCCCGACCATCGCCGAGTTCCCTACTGCAGGGCGATGTACTTGGTTTCGAGGAATTCCTCGATGCCTTCGGTACCGCCCTCGCGTCCCAGCCCGGAATCCTTGATTCCGCCGAAGGGGGCCGCGACATCCGAGACGACACCGCGGTTCACACCGACGATGCCCGTTTCGAGCGCATGCGACACGCGCAGGGCCCGGTCGAGGTCGCGCGTGAAGATGTAGGCAGCGAGCCCGTAGCGGGTATCGTTCGCCGCTGCGAGGGCTTCCTCCTCGGTGTCGAAGCCGGTGACGGCCGCGACCGGCCCGAAGACCTCTTCCTGCAGGATGCGGGCCTGCTTCGGCACGTCGTCGAGCACGGTGGCCGGGTAGAACCATCCCGGTCCGTCCGCGGGTTCACCGCCCAGGCGCACCGAGGCACCCGCCGACACCGCGTCCTGCACGAGTTCGATCACGGTCTTCTTCTGGTTCTCGTTGACCAGGGGGCCCAGCGTCGCGTCGGGGTCCGTTCCCGGCCCGAGCTTGTACGACGCCATGCGTTCGGTGAGCTTGGCGACGAAGGCGTCGCGCACCGAGTTGTGGACGTGGAAGCGGTTCGCGGCCGTGCAGGCCTCTCCCCCGTTGCGCAGCTTGGCTGCCACCGCGCCCTCGACCGCGGCGTCGAGGTCGGCGTCCTCGAAGACGACGAACGGCGCGTTGCCTCCGAGCTCGAGCGAGGTGCGCAGCAGCGAACGACCGGCCTTCTCGGCGAGCATGCGCCCGACCTCGGTGGAGCCGGTGAAGGTGAGCTTGCGCAGCCGGGGATCCTCGAGGAGCGGCCCGGTGACCTCACCGGCATGTGAGGACGGGAGCACCGACAGGACACCCTTGGGTAGTCCTGCCTCGTCGAAGAGCTGCGCGAGCAGCTGGATCGTGAGGGGCGTCTCGGACGCGGGCTTGACGATGATCGTGCATCCCGCCGCGAGGGCGGGACCGATCTTGCGGGTTCCCATCGCGAGCGGGAAGTTCCACGGTGTGATGGCCAGGCAGGGACCGACGGGTTGTTTCGTCACGAGAACGCGACCGGTGCCGGCAGGGGCGGGCGTGTAGCGACCGGCGATGCGGACCGCCTCCTCGGAGAACCATCGCAGAAATTCGGCGCCGTAGGTCACCTCCGATCGGCTCTCCGGTAGTGCCTTACCCATCTCGAGTGTCATGAGCAGCGCGAAGTCGTCGGCGCGTTCGGTGATCTTCCGCCACACCGTCCGCAACAGTTCGGCGCGTTCTCGCGGCGGGGTCGCAGCCCATTCCGGACCGGCCGCGACGGCCGCGTCGAGGGCCCGCAAGGCATCACCGGGCGCGGCATCGGCGACACGGGTGAGTTCGTCACCGGTCGCGGGATCGTGGACTCCGAAGGTGGCTCCGTTCTCGGCCGCCACCCACTCACCGCCGAGGAACAGGTCGGTGGGGACGGACCGAATCAGTTCTGCAGCATCCATATGCCCCATCATGCGCGTCGCGGTCGCTCGCTGTGGGAAACCGAGGGATCCCTTCGTCACACACCGGGGCCCAGTTGCACACCGGGCGCACCGTGTCGGGGCGCACTACTGTCGACGACATGAGCGACGTAACCGCAACGGCACCGTGGAAAGCTGTGGAAGACCATCGCGACCGGCTCGAATCGGTGTCGCTGCGGCAGTTGTTCACCACCGAACCCGACAGGGTCTCGGCGTTGACGGTCCCTGCCGGGGATCTGGTGATCGATTTCAGCAAACAACGCCTCGACACCCCGGTCGTGCAGGCCCTGCTCGAGCTCGCCGACACCGCGGGGATCGCCGCGGCTCGGGAGGCGATGCTCTCGGGTGCGCACATCAACGTCA